>CAISQQ010000474.1 GCA_903887655.1 uncultured Burkholderiales bacterium | reverse complement strand
TCGTGCTGTACACAAAGCTCTCGGCCTTCGCCCCGATGGCGACGATCGCCATGATGGCAACCGCGAGCATGATGATGCTGATATACTTTTTCATCGTTGGTTCTCCTTCCCGTTTATTTGAATCCTACTCCTGCGGCTTGTCGCCGGGAATTCCCTTCGTTTCCTTCTCGGCGTCAGCCGATTCCATCGCCGCGATCTTCGTTTCGAGCAGCGCGACGGCCGCCTTCAGCGCCTTGATCTGCTCAAAAAGGTGCTCGATGTCCAATGACATCCTCCTTTCTTGGCCCGTTGGGTTGATGGCTTGGCTGTTTTGCCTTTCCCCGTAGACGAAATAGAGCTTTTCTAGGGCGGGAAGAAGGTTTACGTAGGTTTTTGTAGGGTTTGGAAAGCGTGTTCGGGTGTAATACCGTCACCCATTTTTCAAACTCTTTACCTGCACATGACGGCCTTCACCCTTCACAAATTGAACCTCACTGGGCCCAGCAGCAGTGTGCGTCTCACCCGCTCTGAGGCAGAACTGCTCAAAGCCTTCACAAAAGCAACAAACGCTCAGCTCAATTTTGCTGCGCTCGACAAACTTTTATCAACGCATCTGAGTGACACAAGTGCAAAAGCGGCTCTTCAAGTGCGCATGGTCAGGCTCAGAAAAAAAATGCACGCCTGCGGTGCCGAAGGCTCTGTGATCGAATCCATTCGCAATGTGGGCTACCAACTCTTTGAGCCCATTGACATTCAATAACTTTTTAAAAAACAAAACATGAACATCCATCTACAAGCGCTCAATGCACAAAAGACGCCACGGGCTCAACATGTCGCTCTTGGCCTCTTGCTCGCAGGCGCCTTTTTCTCTTCATGGGCCCAGCAGTTGCCCAACGCAGGGGTCCTTGAGCGTGGGGCTGAGCAGGGCTTCAAAGCCATGCCACAACCCAAGCTCAAACCGCAAGACTTGAGTGCACCAGAGTGGGCGCCGCCAAAGGCGGGAGAGGTGAGTGTGACGGTGAAGAAATTTGAATTTCAGGGCAACAAACTCTTGAGCAGTGAGGTCTTGAGCGCTGCGCTTTCCCCACTTCTGAACAAGGCCTTGAGTTTTGCACAACTCAAAACGGCGAGCGACGAGGTCATGAATGCTTACCGACAAGCGGGTTGGATGGTCAGGGCCTTTTTGCCCAAGCAAGAAATTGACAATGGGGTTGTACAGGTTGCCATCGTTGAAGGTGTTTTTGGGGGAACACAAGTCGATGGTGATGCGCCAAAGCGCATCAGCCCCTCGCGCTTGATTGCGATCGGTAATTCAAGCAACACGATGGGCGAGGCTGTGCGTGCGATCCGCTTGGACAGGGCCCTCCTTTTGATGGACGATCTCCCCGGTGTGGTGGTCACGGGCAACTTGGTGGCGGGTGAACAAACAGGGCAAACAAATTTGTCCGTGCAAGCGATCGATTCACCCTTGATTGATGCCAGCATGAGCGCAGACAATGCAGGCTCTGTCTCAACGGGGGCCTCTCGTTTGATGTTGAGTGCGAACCTCAATTCACCTGCAGCAATGGGGGACCTCTTGAGCACCAATCTCCTCAAAAGCGAGGGCTCCAACTATGGTCGCTTGAGTTACGCTTTGCCCCTGGGCTCCAATGGCTGGAGAGTGGGTGTGCATGCGTCTTCTCTCAACTACAGTTTGATTGGCAATTTTGCCGCCTTGGGGGCCAAGGGAACGGCCTACACAAGCGGCTTGGATGCAAGTTTTCCCCTCATTCGTTCACAACGCTACAACGTGAACCTCACGGGCAACTTTGATCACAAGTGGTACGAGAACCAGGCCAACCAAAGTGTCACCTCCAAGTACCAAATACAAGCGGGCAGTGTGGTCTTGAGTGGCAACGCCTTGGACAACAATTTTGGAGGAGGCGCCTTTAACTACAGCATGGGTTTGACCCAAGGCCACGTGAATTTGAACGACTCGCCCAATCAATTGGCCGATGCACAAGCCGGGCAAACGGCTGGCCATTATGTCAAAGGCAACTTCAACATCAGTCGACAACAAGTCTTGACACAAAATGCAAGTCTGCTCTTGAGTTTCACGGCCCAAAAGGCCAACAAGAATTTAGACAGTTCAGAAAAAATTTATTTGGGGGGTGCCAATGGTGTCAGGGCCTACCCCTCCAACGAAGGCGGTGGCAGCGACGGTCAGACCTTGAGCATTGAGCTTCGCGAGCGCCTCTTTGAGGTCTGGACCCTTGCGGGCTTTTATGACCAGGGTCGTGTCACGGTGTACCACGACAACCAAGATGTCATGGGGGGTCCATTGACGGCTTTGAATGCGTTCACGTTGAAGGGCGCAGGACTCAGTCTTTCATGGCAGGGCTTGGCGGGTGTTGATTTGAAGTTGAGTGTGGCCAAAAGGTTCATGGACAATCCCTTGTCCAATGCCAAAACAGGCGCTGATTCCGACGGCACCTTGCGCTTGAACCGGGTTTGGCTCAATGCCAACGTGGCCTTTTAAGGGCAGCACTTGGATGTCTTTTTTCCTTCCGTGTTGAGGTCCAAGCCAGCGTGAAAAGCCATGCGAGCATGAACCGCTCTTATCGACTGATTTGGTCTGAGGCCACGCAGTCGTATTGTGCCGTGGCCGAAACGGCCAAGGGCGCCAAAAAGGGGGGCGGAGCCAGAACCCTTCGCCGCCACTTGGGGGTGGTACTATCTGGCGTGCTCTCCAGCGTGGCTTTGAGCACAGGCCTTGGCTCACTCACCTACGCTCAGCAAGCGCCTCCTGGGGTCAATGCCTCAGCCTACTTTGCCGATGTCAAAGTGGCCCTGCTTGCACCAAAGCTCACGCAACTGCCCTTGTTGAACAATGTGGCGCAAGGCCAGGTTCAAATTTCACAGTCACAAGCGGACAACAGTGCTGCCATGACGGTGAACCAAATGAGCGACAAAGCCGTACTCAATTGGAACAGCTTCAACATCGGTGCCCATGCGCAGGTGAATTTCAATCAGCCCAGTCGCACCTCGGTGACGTTGAACCGCGTCTTGGACGCCTCGCCCAGTCAAATTTTTGGCGAACTCAATGCCAATGGACAGGTCTTCCTGAGCAACCCCAACGGGATCTATTTTTCTCCTTCTGCGCAAGTGGACGTGGGGGGGCTGGTGGCCACCACGCATGCCATCGCAGACGCCGACTTTTTGTCTGACAAAATGCAATTCGACCGCAAGGGTTCAGCCTCGGGCATTGTCAACGAGGGGCACATGAATGCAAAACTGGGGGGCTACATCGCGCTCTTGGCGCCCGAGGTGCAAAACAGTGGCGTGATCGTGGCGCAAGCGGGCACGGTGGCCATGGCCGCAGGGGAAGCGGTGACGCTCAAATTTGCGCAGAACCATTCTCTCGCTGGCATCACCACCACGCCCGCAACCATTGCAACCTTGGTGGAGAACAAATTGGCCGTTCAAGCACCTGGCGGGCAAATCATTTTGTCCGCCCTCGCTTTGAATCAACTCCAAGCTGGCGTGATCAAAAACAGTGGCACCTTGGAAGCTTCGAGCATGGTGAGTCGAGGCGGCAAAATTGTTTTGGAAGGCGATGACATCACCCTCTCCAGCACCAGTGTGATCAACGCCAATGGCCCGCAGGGAGGGGGCGTGGTTTTGGTGGGTGGCGATGCAGAGGGCTTGGGCGAGCTCAGGCACGCCACGCGGACCGTCATGGCCCCAGGCGCCACCATCCGTGCCAACGCACTCGATCAAGGCGATGGGGGCAAGGTGGTCCTCTTCAGTGACACCTCCAATGCGCTCGGCATCACCGAGGTGTCTGGCACCGTTCAAGCCCAAGGGGGAGCCAACGCCGGCAATGGAGGGCAAATTGAAACCTCGGGCTACCAATTGCGTGTGAGCGCTTTGAGCGTCTCTACTTTGGCACCCTGGGGCCAATATGGCACATGGTTGTTGGATCCTTACGCTTACACCATCGATGCAGCCGCTGCGGCCAACATCTCTGCCGCTTTGGTCTCTTCCTTTGTCACCATCGACACGAACAATGCCAGCAGCAATGGTTTTGCGGGCACCTCCACCGCGGGCAATGCCAACATTGTGGTCAGTAGTCCCATCACGCGCGCCAGTGGCTCGGGCAATGGAACGGCCACCACCTTGACCTTGGCCGCAGGCACTGACATTGGTATTTATGCCAACATCAGCGGCTCGAGCAACAACCCCTTGAATGTGGTCTTGGCTTCCCGTGCCCACGGCGAGGCCAGTGGTGGGGTGTACATCGAATCGTACTCGAGCATCAAGTCCTATGGTGGCAACATCACCATTGGCGGCGGGGATGTCAATGCCAGTGGTTACGCCATTGGAGGCGGGGCTGCTGGGCTGGCGATGACCAAAGCCCAAGATCCGATGACAGGTGTCTCGATCATTGGCACCTTGGATGCCACAGCAAACGCGTCCGGGGCCGCGGCCATTGCCACGGCGACGAGTGCCGTCAATGCCAATTCGGTGACTTCAGCTGCTTTGCCTGTGGCGACCTCGGGTGGCAACATCGTGGTGCGTGGTCAAGGCAGTGGCACGGCCAACACCTTCAGCTGGGGGGTCCGAATTTCAAACGATGCCACTGGGGGGGTGGGCATGGTGACCGGCGGGGTAGGCACGGTGAGCATCAGTGGCACGGGGGGCAATGGCGGCAACAACTACGCGGTGGGCAGTGTGGGGGTGATCTTTGAAGCGGGATCCTACGTCTTGGCCAATCAGGGCACCATCACCATCACGGGCAATCAAGGCACGGGGGGCGCCGCCTACGGGATGGCCTCAACCGAATCGGGTCGATTGATCGGCACCAATGGGGGCTTGTCCATTCAGGGGGACAGTTTACTCATTCGCGACGGCAATTTGGTTTTTTATACCGGTCAAAACAGCGACATCAAGCCGCCTGTGGTGACGTGCGTGACTGGGCCCAATGGGTGTGGGGCGACCACACCCACGCTGACCATTCAAGGCCCTGGTGTGGTCAACTTGTGGGGAGACGCCAACGCATGGAACACCTCGGTTCGAAATGCCAATACGCCAGCCCTGACCAACACCGGCACTTTTGTCTCAGGGACCAATTCGGTCAACTTGGTGAACCTCACGAGCGCACAAGCTTTGGGCGGCTTTGACACCAACCACATCCCCAGCAGCGTGGTGAGTGTGACGTCTTCAACATCCACGGCGTCCTATACCCCCATCTATGTGCAAGAGACCATCACGAGTGGCAATTACGGCAACCTTATTTTTAACGCCATCTACCTCAACACCGTGGGCACGAGCATTGTGCCCGGCACGGGTGTCTACCCGTCCATCTCAGGCACGCCCACCTACAACATCAGCAACACGTCTTCAGCCGGGACCTATGCCATCTACTACACGGGTGGATTGAGTTTGTCTGGGGGAACGGGCAATTACATTCTCTCGCCCTACAACCCTTACACCAGTTATGTGATCAAGCCCTTGCCGGTGACGCTCACGGGTTCAAAAATATACGACGGCACTCAAGCGGCGAGTGCTGCCAGCCTCAGAATCACCAACACGGTGAACAACGATGTGGTGACGCTTTCTGGATCGGCTGCAAGCGCAGTCAGCAGCGCCAACGCCAACCTCTCAGCGAGTTTGACCAATTTGACAGGGCTCTCGATCAACAACACCAATTACACCTTAACGGGTGCAACGGGCACCTTTGCGATCAATCCAGTTTTTGTGACAGTCACGGGCACCCAAGTTCAGAGCAAAACCTATGATGGCAACACAACCGCTTCGCTCAGTGGCGGGGTGTTGTCGGCAGCCTTTGTGGGCAGCGATGGCTTTACATTGACCCAAGCCGGCAACTTCATCACCTCCAATGTGGTGATGAACGCGGGCAATCCCATTGGCGTCACAGTGATTGCCAACGACAGCATCACACCCACGGGTTCAACCAATGCCAACAACTACCGATTGATTCAACCCTCGGGTTTGTCGGCCATCATCACGCCCCGTGTGGTCACGGTCACGGGTTCGAGCGTTGCCAATAAATACTACGACGGCACCAATATTGCAAGAATCACGGGGGGTGTGTTGGGCAATGTGGTGGCTGGCGACGCATTGACCTTGGTCCAAGGGGGCAACTTTGCGCAAGTGGGTGTTGGCAATGGGATTGCGGTGGCTGTCAACGATATCTTGAGCGGTGCGAGTGCCAGCAACTACACCATTGGAGCGATCCCCAATTTGTCAGCCCATATCGTTCAAGCGCCCTTGGTGATCAAAGCCAATGACGATGCTAAATTTTCTGGACAAAGCGATGGCGTCAGTGCCAACGGCTCTGTTGGCTACAACGGGGTGAGCTACATCGGTTTGGTCAATGGAGAGTCACCCGCTGTTCTCAACGCAAGCAACATCACCGTCAGCCGTTCTGATTTTGGCGTCGATGGCGTGGGCACGCATGCCAATGTCTTGAGCGTGTCGCCCTTGGCGAGCATCAACAATGCCAACTATGCGGTGAGCTATCAAACAGGCAGTTACGCCATTGTCAACACCAACCAGTTGTTGGTCAAATTGAACAACGCACAAGTGACCTATGGAACCGCGCCGACCTATTCGGTCGCGAGTGCAAGTTATTTCACCATCGGGGGTCTTGTCGACCTGACGTCGTCCTCGGTGGTCAGCAATGGCACCTTGCGCGTCACAGAAGGCGCGGTGCTCACCACGGGCAATTTGGTTGCGCTCAACACCACCACCAGCACGTCCTCGAACATCAATGTGGGCACCTATCCCGTGGCTTTAACGGGGCTGCTCAACCCCAACCCCAATCTGAGCAATGGGGTGGTCGTGGTGGGCAATTTGTCGGTCACGCAGCGCTCACTCAATCCCGTGCCCACTGGGGTGAGCAAAGTCTTTGATGGCAACGCCTTGATGACGAATTTGGTCTTCTCCTTGCCCGAGGCCATCTCTGGGGATCTTTTGTCGGTGGCTGGCGCAGGGACCTATGCGTCTTACAACGCCACAGCCGCAGCCAATTTGAACTACACCATCACCAACGTCAAACTGTCTGGCAATGACGCCAACAATTACTATTTGGCCAATACGGTGAACACGAGCTACGGGCCAACGGTCACTGGAAGCAATGGACAAATCACCCCCTTGCCCATCTCCATGTATGGGGTGACGGTCTATTCGGCCTCCACCGCCTTTGTGGCGGCACTGGGCAATTTGTATGCGCTCAACGCCGTATCGAACTCTCCCGTCAGCATCTCGGGCAATGCAACGCTGGTCAGTCCCAATGCGGGTCAGACCACCTTGGTCAACACCAGTGGGCTGAGCATTGATAACAGCAACTATTTGATCAATTCCACTGGGACGATCACTGTTGTTCCGGCCAATTTGGCCCTCTCGGGCACCAAAGTCTACGACGGCACGACCGCTATAACTGGAAGTCTTTTGACAGCGTCGGGTGTGGCAGGTCAGTCGTTTACCTTGAGTGGATCGGGGACTTTGGCCAGTAAGAATGCGGGCAGCACGACCCTCGCTGGCGTGGGAAGTTTGAGCCTCACTGCCAATGCCAATCCGAGCAGTGGTGTGGCGAGCAACTACTATGCGCTCTCCATGGCGACCAACACCATCACGGTGAGCAAAGCTTTGGCCTCGGTGGTGGGCAGCGCGGGTGTGTACACCTACAGTGGTGCAGCGCAAAGTGGCACAGCCACGGCCACAGGGTTCATCAACACCGATTCGGTGACGATCACAGGGATTGCAACGGGTACCAATGCAGGCCGTTACGCTTCGAGCTTGGGAATCACGGGTGCCGATGCCAACAATTACCAAGTCGCCTACACCGACAACACCATCACCATCAATCCCTTGCCCATCAATGTGAGTGTCAGTGTCAGCAAAACCTACGATGCGAGCGCGGTGTTTTCAAGTGGTTTTGTTTTGGCAGCCAATGCTTACAGTTTGGCCAGCAATGCGGTCTCGGGCACGGTGACCGTTTCAAGCGCCAATGCGGCAAACTACAACAGTGTGTTATCAAGCACACTGGTGCTCTCCAATGCCAATTACAGCATTGGTGCCTTGACGCTGGCTGCAACCATCAACAAGGCCAACTTAACCCTCAGTGGTTCTCAGTTCTACACCGCAGCAACGGCAGTGGCGGGCAGCAGTTTGACGGCCAATGGTGTTGCTGGACAGACCTTCACCGTCACGGGCAGTGGCAACAGCGATAATTTATTGAGCAAGAACGTGGGTGTGCAGACCCTCAATTCTGTCAATGGCCTGAGCTTGGGCACCAGTTTGACGGGATTGAGCACCAACTACAACGCCTTGACGAGCACAGGCTCGAGTCTCACCATTCTTGCCAAGCCCCTGGCCGTTGTTGGTGAGGTGGTCACGACCAAGACCTACGATGGACTCTTGAGCGCCAGCATCAATGCGTCAAGTGCGAGTTTATCGGGGCTGGTGGCGGGAGACGCTGTCACGCTCTCAACAGCGGGTGTGAGTGGAAGCTTTGTCGCCAAAAATGCGGCAGTGGGCATCGCCGTGTCCGTGACCGGCAACACCATCTCAGGCGCGGACGCTGGCAATTACACCGTGAGCCAACCGGTGTTGAGTGGCACGATCAACAAAGCCCCTCTGGGCATTGCCGTGAGTGGTGTGTACAACCACTCGACAACGATCACGCCCAGTGCCTACACGCTCACGGGATTGCAAACCGGTGACACGATCACGTCGCTCGCCTCGGTCTCGCTCAACAATGCGAATGTCTCGAGCAATGCCAGCAATTTTGTCACTGCCATCGCAAGCTTTGTTGGCACAGCGAGCATGGCCAATTACAGTCTCAACACCGCGGCCAACGCTTCAGCGGGCACAACGACGACGAATGCCGTGACCTTGAGCCCCTATGCCTTGTCATTGAGCATCTCTAAGGTCTACAACGCAAGCACCAATTTCACCAATGCCAACACCTACACCTTGAGCGGCACATGGGCAGGCGACACCTTGCCGAGCATTGCATCGGGCTCAGCCAGCACCGCCAGCGCCAACTACGGCACCTACGCGAGTTTTTCCTCCAACGCTTTGGTCCTGAGCAGTACAAACTACAGCATTGGAGGCGTCTCGGCATCGATTGCAAAGGCCCCCTTGGGCTTGTCCATCACGGCCACTTACAGCGCCAGCACCACCGTTGTGCCCAGCGCCTTTTCGTTCACTGGATTGCAAGCCGGCGACACGGTCACCAACATCTCCAGTGCGGTGGTGAGCAATGCCAATGTGTCGGGCAATGGGAGCAGTTACTTCACAAGCATCACCTTGGGCGTGACCTCTGGCAGCATGAGCTTGAACAATTACACCTTGAACACTTCAAGCTACAACGCCACCCTGGGCACAGCACAAAACACCGTCACGTTGAACCCCGCTCCCCTGGGTTTGAACATCACAGGGACCTACTCAGGCACCACCAGCATCGCCCCTTCAGCAGTCACCGCCACAGGCCTTTTGGGCACAGACCACATGACGCTGGCGTCGGTCACACTGCATGACAAAAACGTCTCTGGCAATGGCTCCAATTTCGTCACCGATTACAGCCTTGGTGTAGGCAGCACGGTGGTCAAAAGCAATTATGCATTGAACACCACCTACGCTTGGAGTGGCAGCGATGCGCCGAGCACGAACAAGGTCACCTTGAGTGCCGCCAATTTAACCTTGTCGGGCACAAGGGTGTATGACGCCACAACCTTGGCCGCTGGAAACACGCTCACAGCAACGGGTGTCAATTCGGAGACGTTCACACTTTTGGGCGCGGGTGACGCGAGCAATTTGGTGTCGGGGAATGTAACGGTTGGCACCATTGGCTTGTCCAGTCTCACGGGCTTGAGTTTGGGCACAAGTGCCAATGGCGGCATTGCAAGCAATTACAACGCCTTGACGACTGTGGGCTCAAGCTTGAGCATCACCAAAGCGCCATTGGGTGTCACCATCAATGCGGTCTACTCTGGCTCGACCACGGTGGTGCCCACGTCCTTTGCGGTCTCGGGACTCAAGGGGGGTGAGCAAATCAACGCCATCACATCGGCCCTTGTGCGCGCTCAAAATGTGAGTGCCAACGCAAGCAACTACTTGACCTCGATCACGCTGGCTGCGGGCTCCACGGCAAGCATGAGCAACTACGCACTCAACGCCAGTTACAACGTCTCGGGCTTGGCCAACACATACAACGCGGTCACCTTGAGTCAAGCCCCCTTGGGCATCACGGCCACGGGCGTTTACAACGGCACACAGGTGGTCACGCCCGCAACCTACACCTTAACGGGCTTGCTCGGACTCGATACGGTGAGCAGCATCTCGACCTTGAGTGTGTCCCAATCCAATGTGGCCAGCAATGGCAGCATTTATGTGACGGCCATCACGCTGGGCAGTGTCTCTGCATCCATGAGCATGGCCAACTATGTGCTCAACCCAGTGCGAAATGCCACCTTGGCAACGAGCAGCAGCAATGATTTCAACTTCAATGCCAAGGGTTTGAGCCTGAGCATCTCTAAAATCTACGATGCAAATGCCACCTTCACGAATGCAAACCCCTATGCGATCACGGGGACCTTGTATGCCAACGATGCCGCTCCCACGATCGTTTCGGGCGCTGCAGCAACGAGCAGTGCAAACGCACAGACCTACGCCTCTTTGAGCAGCAACACGTTTGCGCTCTCCAACACCAATTATGTCATTGGCGCCGTCACAGCCACCATCAACAAAGCCCCTTTGGGCATCACCGCCAGTGCGCTTTACTCTGGCAGCACCACTGTGGTACCCAACAGTTTTCAGCTCACAGGGCTGCAAGGTGGAGAGAGCGTGTCCAGCATCACCAGCTTGGTGCTGAGCAACGCCAATGTGGCCAACAATTCCAGCAACTACGTGAGCCAGATCAACACCAATGTGGCCACTGCCTTGATGAGCAATTATGTGCTCAACACAACTCGCCTGAGCAATGCGCAACAAACCAACACCAATCAAATCACCCTGAGCCCCGCTCCCTTGGGGGTGAATGCAGCAGGCGTCTTCAATGCAACGCTCAATGTGGTGCCCACCTCCTTTGCTTTGTATGGACTCTTGGGGCTCGACACGGTGGGCAGCTTGACGGGGTTGGGTGTTGCCAACGCCAATGTGGCGGCCAACGGCAGCAACTATGTGACCTCGATCACGCTGGGCACCAAATCGAGCTCGATGTCCTTGTCCAATTACACGCTCACTGCCAATTACAACGCTCAGCCCTCAAGCAATGTGAGCAATGTTTTTACAATGAGTGCTGCACCCCTGAACCTGGCGATCAGTAAAACATACGACGGGTTGAGCACTTTCGCAACAACCAACACTTATGCCTTCACAGGGACCGCCTATGCGGGGGATGCTTACCCCAGTCTGGTGTCGGGGAGTGCATCGGTCAGCAGTGCCAACGCCAATGTCTCCCCTTACACGAGTTTTGCCAGCACTACATTCGTGTTGTCCAACACCAACTACGCCATCTCTGGCGTCAGTGCGTTGATCAACAAGGCGCCGCTGGGCATCTCGATCACCGCGCCCTACAGCAGCACCACCACGGTCGTTCCCACAAGCTTTGTCTTGACGGGGTTGCAAAACAACGAGACGGTGAGTGCCATCACGGCTGCTGTGATCAACAACGCCAATGTCGCGGCCAATGCCAGCAATTATGTGAGTGCCATCACCTTGGGGGCTCATTCGGCGTTGATGAGCATGAGCAATTACACGCTCACCCTTGCCCCCAATGCGGTGGCGGGTGGTTTGAGCACCAATGCGGTTCAATTGAGTCCAGCCCCTTTGGGCATTTCGGCCAGCGGTGTTTACAGCGGTTCGACCACGTTGGTTCCCTCAACAGCGCCATCGGTCACCGGTTTACTGGGCGCACAGACTTTGAGTGTCGCCTCTCTTGTGATCAACAACCCCAATGTAGGCAACAACAACTATGTGACACAAATCAATCCCAATGGGCTGGGCACCACGGCAGTGATGTCCAACTATTATGTGTATCCAAGCTATAACAATGTCACGCCATTGGTCAGTTCGACCAATGTGTTCACGGTCACGCCAGCGTCCTTGACACTGAGTGGATCGATGGTTTACTCAGCCAGTACAGCGCTTGCTGGTGCCTTTTTGACAGCAACGGGCGTGAATGGCCAGACGTTCTCTATCACGGGCTCAGGCAACAGTGGCAACATTGCTTCGCCGGCCGCCACGACCACGCCCATTTCCTTGCTCAACACAACGGGTTTGGCCCTGGGTGTCAGCAACAATGGTGGACTGGCTTCTAACTACGCGGCCCTTAGCAGCCTGGGTTCGTCCTTCACCATCTCAAAAGCACCCATCGGTATCTCGGTGGTAGGCACCTACTCGGGCACCACGACACTCACACCCAGCCAAGCCCCTGTGATCACGGGACTTCAAGGCGGTCAAGTCTTGTCGATTGCGAGTGTGGTGGTGAATGCGCCGGACGTCGCCTCCAACACCAGCAATTATGTCAAGTCGATCACCTTAAGCGGTGCAGGCTCCACGGCGTCGCTGAGCAACTATCAATTGAGTTTGGCTTACAGTGCGCTTGACAACACAAGCACCAGCAACAACGTCACCATCAACCCAAAAGCCTTGAGCGTGAGCGCTGTGGCGGCGAACAAAACCTACGACGCCAATGTCAATGCGACAGTGACGCTCAGCACAAGCGATGCCGTGGCCGCTCAGAGTGTGAGCTTTAACAATACGTTTGCGACGTTTGCAAGTAAAAATACCGGCTTACAAACGGTTTCAGTCTCAGGCATTGGCATGGTGTCTGTTTTGAATGGAAGCCTGAGCAACTACACCCTCAGCAATACAACAGCCACTTCCTCGGCCACCATTGCTGCGGCAACCTTGAACGTGACTGCCACCACCAACACCAAGGTGTATGACGGCACCACCAGTGCTTTGGCCGTGCCCATGGTGACGGGTCTCTTGGGGACGGATACGGCCACGGGCACGCAAGTCTATGCCAACAAAAACGTTGGCGTCACCAACACCTTGACGCCCTCTGTGGTGATCAACGATGGCAACGCCGGGCACAACTACCAAGTGGTGAGCCATGCGATCAACGGCACCATCACACCCGCCCCCTTGATCATCTCTGCCGTCGCAGATGCCAAATTTGTAACGCAGAGCGATACCTTGGGCTACGCTGGGGTGAGTTATTTGGGCTTTGTGGGTGGGGATGGTGTGGCGCAGTTGAGTGCAACACCCACGGTCACGAGAAGCAATGCTGCGGTTCAAGACACGGGGACTTATTCACGGGTGTTGGTCCCCTCCGTCGTGACTTCTGGCAATTACACCATCGCCTACGTGCCGGGCGATTACACGATTGCGCCGGCAGGCTCGGTACTGGTTCGCAGCAACAACATGAGTGTGAGCTATGGCACGCCTTTGAGTTTCAACCCGAGTTCTGTCTCTTACATGTCCAGCAATGGCAATACGATCAGCAACCTCAGCTTGAGCTCGCACACAGGCAATCAATTCACTTACACCGACAACGCCCAAGGCGCCATCACCTTCACCTTGCAAGCGGTTCCTCTCGCTCAGGGTGCGCCCAGTTTGAGCACTGGGGGCCAACTGGTTGTGGGCAGTTACAACATCGCAGCCACTTCCTATCAAACCGTTCTCAATCACTTCACCAATGCGCCCGTGTATGTGGGCGGCTTGACCATCACCCCTTTGAGCATCACGGCAAGTGCTTCGCCTAGCAAGACGTACGACGGCACGTCTTTGATGACGCAAGCCAATTTGTCCTTGAATGGGGTCTTGGCCAATGATGTGGTGAGCGTGACGGGCTCGGGCGTTTACTCCACGGTCAATGCCAGTGCTTCGGTGGCCTACACCGTGAGTGGATTGACTTTGCTGGGGGCCGATCAGGGCAACTATGTCTTAGGCGCGGGCGCCAACTTGAGCGGCAACAATGGGCTGATTGTGCCCAAAAATGTCACCCTCACGCCAGCCTCTGCCAGCAAAGTGTATGACGCAACAACCGCTTACACGGCAAGTGCTGCAGATTTGAGTGCTTTGAGTGCCCAGTTGGGTGTGAGCAACGATGGCGTTTCTGCTGCAAGCTTGACGTACGCCTCAAGTGCAGTTGGGACGAATAAAACACTTCATTTATCAGCCGTGACGCTCTCGGATGGCAACAATGGACACAACTACAACGTTTCGTTGGCTTCAAACACGAGCAGCACCATCACACCCGCTTCATTGAGTGTGCTCAACACCAGTGTGGTCACGAAAACATACGACGGCACCAACACCGCAACTTTGAGCGGTGGTGTATTGAACGGGGTATTTGCGGGCGACACGGTCACTTTAAGTCAGGCGGGTGCATTCACCGACGTCAACGCCAATGCCAACATCGCAGTGATGGCCAATGACACCCTTGCCGGTTTGAGTGCGAACAATTACCGATTGATTCAACCCCTGGGGTTGATCGGTACGATTGCGCCCAAATTGGTGAGTGTGAGCGGCACAAGTGTGTCAGACAAGGTGTACGACGGCTTGAGCACTGCGCAAGTCACATCGCCTGGGGCTGTCACGGGTTTGGTGGGCAATGAGAGTTTGGGGCTGTTGGCCAACGCGAGTTTTGCTGATGCAAGCGCGGGCGCTCAAAAGTCAGTGAATGTGAGTTATACACTTTTGAACGGTACTCAAGGGGGGTTGGCCAGAAACTACACGGTTGGTGCTGGCACCACCCTTGCAACCATTGCCAAAGCACCGTTGACCATCACCGTCAATGACGCCTCTAAATTTGTCACGCAAAGCGATCCCGTTGGATTCAATGGCGTGACGTACTCGGGCTTGGTCAATGGTGAGTTCGCTTCGGTCATCACACAAGGCACGATTTCTCATCCCACGGCCTCGTGTTCGGTCACGCCCACGTGCACCGATTTGGTGGCGGGTATTTACGCGATCACGCCCTCTGGGTTTTCTTCCAGCAACTACCAAATTTCAGCCGTTGGTGGACAGTTCAATGTGGTGCCTGCAGGTAAGTTGGTCATCCAAGTTCCCAATGCGGTCAATGTCTATGGGGGCAACATCAACTTCATGCCCAGTGTGGTTCAGTACGCCACCAATGCAGGCGCGACGATCAACAATTTAAGTTTGGCGGGCATCACGGGATCGACCTATACCTATTTGGATGCCACAGGGGCGAGTGTCAGTTTCAACATGGGGGTGACCCCAGTGGTGAATCAGACCTCGGGGATTTTCAGCAGCGCCTCCCAGCTCAAAGCCGCCAGCTATACCTACGCATACACCAACTTCATCAACAATGGGGCCAACCTCACCGCTGGTGTGAGCCCAGTCATTGTTGGCGCTTTGACGGTGAACCCTTTGGGTTTGAGTGTCGCTGCCGCACCAAGCCGCGCCTATGATGGAACGTCCAGCGTGGGCAATGCCAATATGACGTTGCAAGGGCGTGTGAGCGGTGATGTGGTGAGCGTTTCGGGGTCGGGCGTTTATGCCACCTCAAACGCTGGGCAAAATTTGGGTTACACCCTGAGCAATGTATCGCTTGCAGGAACCGATGCCGCCAATTACTATTTGTTCTCTGGCAGCACCTTGTCTGGCAACAATGGGGTGATTGCAGCAAAACAAGTCACCTTGAATGCCCCCGTCGTCTTGAAGACCTACGATGCAAGCACGGTCGCTCAGGCCAGTGTGGCAGATGTGGCTGCCCTCACGCAGGCCTTGAATGTTCAAGGCAACTCGGTGTCTTCCGTGTCCCTCAGCTTTGACAACAAGAACGCTGGCACGCAAAAGGTGGTGAGCATCAACAGCGCGACAGTCTTGGATGGCAACAACGGGCAGAACTTTAGCATCACCTTTGCTGCCAATGCATTGAGCGCTATCGCTGCAGCACCCTTGAGTGTGAGCGCCTTGACCAACAGCAAGGTGTACGACGGGAGTGTGATGGCCAGTGTGTTGCCAACCGTCAGCGGATTGATGGCGGGCGACAGCATTCAAGTTGCACAAAACTATGTCTCTCCTCGCGTGCTCGGTGTCAATGCGAGTTCACTGGTGCCCTCCGTTGTTGCGTTGAACGACGGCAACAATGGTGGCAATTATGTGGTGAGCTTGAGCAATGCATTGGGCACCATCACACCCAAGCCCTTGGGTGTTGCGCCTTTGAATTTGAGCAAAGTCTACGATGCCAGTGCCACCATTGCTGGCCTGGGTGTTGATTTGACAGGCGTTGTGGGCCAAGATGATGTGGTCGCAAGGGCGTCAGGCGCCTTCTCGAGTTCAAACGTGGGAACGGGTTTGGCTTATGCGTTGAACTCCTTGGTCTTGGCCGGTGCAAGTGCAGCCAACTATGTGCCGCAAGCGAATTTCAATTATGCCAATTCCAATGGCGCCATCACCCCTGCCCCCATCACGTTGAGTGCGACCAAGGTCTACGATGGCACCACGGCCATGCCCACGCAAGCCCTCACGGCAAGTGGCGTGGCTGGACAAACGCTCAACTTGAGTGCGGGCTCTGCTCAGACCAACAGCGCCAATGTCGGTGGTGCCAATGCGCTCAACACCCTCACCGGTTTGGTTTTGGCCAATGGAACAGGTTTGGCCAGCAATTACACGGTTGCAGGACCTCAAATTGGAGGGGTCTCCATCACACCGGCGCCGCTGACCTTGACGGCGAGCGATGCGGTCAAAAATTTTGATGGCACGACGGCCATGACAGGCGCCACCACGGTGCCTGCGCCTCTTTTGGTGTCTGGGACTTTGTACAACAACGCTTCCAATGGAGGGATCAGGGACAGTTTTTCAGGGGGCATTGTGGCCTTTACAGATCCTGCACCTGGGGATAAAAACAAATCGACAGTGCTCTCAGGTGTGGTGATCAACGACGGCAATGCGGGTGCGAATTACAGCATCACCTATGTTCGAAATACGACGAGCACGGTTGTTGCGCCTGCACCGCCGCCGCCAACGCTCACCAACGCTCAAGTCACGACCTTGAGCAGCGCACAAATCACGACCCTCACCAGTGAGCAAATTCAAAATTTGACGCCGCCACAAATCGCCGCGTTGACCCTTTCGCAATTGGCGGGTCTCACGGGCTACCAGATCAATTTGTTTAGCCAAGCGCAAGTCCAAGCGTTCACGCCACCTCAAATTGCAGTCTTTGTGCCCGCACAAGTCAATGCCCTGACGGGGACACAACTCACCGCCATGAACAATGCGCAATTGGCGGCGTTCACAAGCACCCATCTGGGATTGTTCACTTCAGCTCAACTCGCTGCATTGGGCAATGCACAACTGCAAGTGCTCACACCCGTTCAGCTCTCTGGGATCACGCCCACGCAGCTCTCGCTGCTGAGTGCAGTGCAACTCCAAGCCCTCTCGGGCACCCAGTTTGCCGCCCTGCAACCGAGCAGCGTAGGCGCTTTGAGCAGTGCGCAAATCACGGCCCTCTCCAGCGCACAGGTGCAATCGATGACGCCTGCGCAATTGGCCACCTTTTCAAGCAGTCAATTTGGCGCGCTCTCAACACCCATGGTTCAGTCCTTGACGCCAACACAGGTGGGTGGCCTGTCTGCCAGAGTGATCTCTGGGCTTCCAAGCGTGGTGCTTGCAGGGTTTTCAAATGCACAACTGCAAGGTCTGATCGCTTCACAGATGACGGCGCTGAC
This sequence comes from uncultured Burkholderiales bacterium, assembly GCA_903887655.1. GTDB lineage: Bacteria > Pseudomonadota > Gammaproteobacteria > Burkholderiales > Burkholderiaceae_C > Limnohabitans. The sequence continues at coordinate 1,738 of CAISQQ010000474.1, read as the reverse complement.
CCCCTTGCAAGTCAATGCCCTCACACCAAGCCAGTGGGGGGTGATCAGCGCCAACCAGTTTGCCGCCATCAGCCCAACAACAGTTGCGGGTTTGGGGGCTGCGCAATTGTCGCAACTCAATGCGACTCAATTGCAGTCCTTGAGTGCTTCACAAATGTCCAGTTTGTCCGCCCAACAATTGGCCGTCTTCAATGCCACTCAAATCGCATCGATGGGATCGGGAGCTTTTGCGGGACTGTCGAATGCACAAGTCACGTCTTTGGCGGGTGGTTTTTTACAAGCGATGACGGGCCAACAAGTGGCGGCCTTGCCGGCCAACCAAGTCACGCTCTTGAGTCCTGCGCAATTGGGCGCCTTCAGGCCTGCGCAAGTGGCCGGTTTTACGGCCACACAAGTTGCCGCCTTCAGCCCCAACCAAATGGCCTCGATGCAAGCCACGCAATTGGCCAGCTTAAGGCCTGAGAGTCTCGGTGTTTTAACGCCCGCGCAATTGGGTGTATTGAGTGGTGCGCAAATTCAAGCCTTCACACCCAGCCAAGTGGCCGCATTGAGCACCACAGTGGTCGCCTCCATGAGCATGGGTCAAGTGGCTTGCCTGAGCTCGTCACAAGTCCAATCCTTCACACTTTCTCAAGTCGGTGTCTTGCAAGCACCTCAAATTGCCGCTTTGAGCCCCCAAGTGGTCTCGCAGATGAGCCCCGCACAAATTGGCGCCCTCAATGCAGCCCAACTGGTGGGCTTGAGCAAGTCTCAAATCACGGTTTTGAGCGGCGAGCAAGTGAGCGGTTTGACACCCTTGCAGTTGTCTGCCTTGAGTGTTGCGCAATTGACCTTTTTGAGCACGTCACAAATCTCTGCTTTGACACCGGGGCAATTGTCGGGGTTGTCTTCTACCCAGTTGGCGGTGCTGTCTGTGCCGCCTGTGCCCTTGCAGTCTCAACCCATCAACTCCGGCAACAACACCTCCTCCGGTGTGGGGCAAAACAACGCGTCATCTTCGCTCGGTGGTGCAGCGCTCACCCCATCCAACGCCAGCCCCAATCCGTCTTCTTCAGCCACTTCGCTCACCAGCAGCACGCTCCCTGGTGCGACAACAGGTCTCGCTGGTGCGTTAATTTCCCCCGGCAACGCCAACTCGAGTGCTGCATTTGCACCGGCTTCAAACACGGCTGCATTGGCCCCGACGTTGATGGCCAATGGGCTCACCGCTTCAACGCCCCTCAATGCGCCGAGTGGTGCTGTTGTCACTTCGTTGCCCTCGTTCAATGAGGGGGCTGGCGCAGAACTCTCGATAGGGAACGCCCAAGGCAACGCCCCCCCTCTTCAAGCGCCAGTTCAAACGGCCTCAACGCCCCCAACCTCCATGCAGAGCATGGATCCTCAAGCCCAAGGGCCCCCCATCCTACAAGCCACTGTGGGGGCTGGGGCAGGCAATGGCTTGGTGGTGAATGTGCTCAAAGTGCCCACTTCCAGTACAACGGGGCTGATTGCGGTGGTCTTGCCGCAAGGGACTGTGAATTTGAATTCAGTCTTGACAATCCCATTGCCTGAGCAAGCCATTGTGATCGGCGCCGACGTGAAAATTTCTTTGCCTAGCAACGAGAGTTTGCCTTCCTGGATTTCATACAATCCACAAAGTCAAGCCTTTGAAGCCAAAGGCGTGCCGATCGGTGGCTTGCCCTTGACCGTTGTCGTTGACAGTGGCGCTCAAAGAACCTTGATCTTACTGTCCGAGAGC
>CAISQQ010000473.1 GCA_903887655.1 uncultured Burkholderiales bacterium | reverse complement strand
GGGACGCCAAACTGTCGCAAAATTTCTTTGCCTTGGTATTCGTGAATTTTCATCAAGTTCTCTTAAAAATCAGGGGAAAATAGAAACGTTGATCGGGCGACACGGCATGGCGACCGATAACTCAACTTTGCCGATCAGAAATGTAGCATGACCTGGGCGAAATAATCGGTTTTGGCGTGTCTGAGCGCCCATCTTGGCGAAATTCTTTTCACGGGGACGTAAAAATGTTCAAAATATTCATCGATGGCGAAGCCGGCACCACAGGTCTGTTGATCAAGGAGCAACTCCAACGTGAGGCGTCCTTGGCGGTGTTGACCATTGAGCCCCATTTGCGCAAAGACCTGAGTGCCAAGCGGGTGTTGATGCGAGAAGCCGACTTGGTGGTGCTGTGTCTGGCCGATGAACAAGCGCGCGAATCGGTCGCTTTGATCGAGAGTCTGGGCGACCAAGCCCCCAAAGTCGTCGACGCGTCCAGTGCGCATCGCACGCTAGCGCCGTGGGTCTATGGATTCCCCGAGCTTTGCCCCGAGCAAGAGGACAGGATCGCCCAGGCGGCCTGGGTGAGCAACCCAGGCTGCTACGCCACGGGTGCCATTGCCTTGCTGCGGCCCTTGCTGGATGCGGGGGTGTTGTCCCGCGACGCCGCGCTCGCGCTGCCCAGTGTCAGCGGTTACACGGGTGGCGGGCGCAGCATGATCGAGTCTTTCGAGCATGGCCTCTCGCCCTTGATGGAGTATTACGCCTTGGGTCTGGAGCACAAGCACGTGCCCGAGATCATGCTCTATTCGGGCTTAGAGCGTCGGCCCTTGTTTGTGCCGAGTGTGGGCAATTTCGCGCGGGGCATGGTGGTGCAACTGCCCTTGCAGCACGAGCAGTTGACCCGGCGGGTGAGCCGAAGCGAGTTGATTGACATCTACCGTCACCACTATGAACGCCTGTCCTACAGCGAGGTGAGGGTCAAGCAGGAGGTGCCCACACGGCTTGACGCTTGTGGGCTCAACGGCACCAATTGGCTCGAGATCGAAGTCGCCACCCACGAGAGCAGCGGCCAGTGTGTGATGCTCGCGCGCTTGGACAATTTGGGCAAAGGCGCGAGTGGTGCGGCCGTGCAAAATATTCGCTTGATGCTGGGGCTCGCGCGCGCGCGGCACGACTAGTCAAGCCCGGGAGTGGCGTCCCTCGGGGTGCTGGCGTGATCTCGCGCCTCTTGAGCGGCTTGGGCTGCGCCTTTAAAAACCGCCCGCACGGTGTCCATGCCAAAGCCACGCGATATTAAAAAGCGGCTCTGGCGCGCTTGTGCCTTGGCGTCTTCGCCCAAAACACCAAATTTCTTTTGCCACAGCCCTTGAGCGCGTTCCAACTCGGTGGCTTCCACCGCCTTCAAGGCTTGCAGGGCAAATTCCTCAGGCACGCCTTTGGCGCGCATTTCCATTTTGAGCCGACCCACGCCCAGTTTTTCACTGCGCCGGTTCACCAGCGATTGGGCGTGGCGCGCTTCGTTGACAAAGTCTTTGGCTTGGAGTTCGTCCAAGAGGCGGGCGATTTCGCCCTCTTCGGTCTCAAAGGGTTTGAGTTTTTGCGCCAATTCAGCGCGTGAGTATTCCCGGTGCGAGAGAAACCGCAGGGCGCGCGATTTGAGGGACATCAAGGGGTAGGGGTGGGTTGAGGTGTTCATGGTTTGAGGCTCTGAGGTGGGTGGACAAGTTCTGAGTGATGTAGGGTGGTGGTGGCTGGGTGTGCGCTGTTGCAGTTTGGATGTACGGTAATGGGCATAAAGAACTTGCCGGCTCAGCAGCGTGCTCCAAGGAGCGCGCGGGCCTGCATTCTTGCGCCATAGCGGCGACTGTGGTCGTGTGCGGTGCGCTCGCTGGGGTCTTTATTTGGGGGGGTGGCGTTTCGTGGTGGCTGGACTCTCCTGGCGAGGGGGTGATTGGGTTGGATTGGATGAAATTGGGCAGGGTGTCTGAGCCGAGGCCCAGGCACCCGCGCCCGTGTGCTGCAGTCCGGCGTGCTTGGGCGCTGCGGTCCTCGGCTTATTCGTCGACTTCGGCGAGTGGGGTCACTGGGATCACTGGGGCTTTGAGCGCCGCTGTTTTCCCCGTGGGTGCAGCCACCACGGGTGGGGTGGGGGCGGGCGCATTCAAGGCTTGGGGCAAGGAGGGGATGCCCAGGGACTCGCGCACCTTGTTCTCGATCTCGTGGGCGAGTTCTGGGTTTTCACGCAAAAACTCACGCGAGTTGTCGCGCCCTTGACCGATTTTCTCGCCGTTGTAGGCGTACCAAGCGCCGGATTTGTCAATCACCCGAGCGGTGACCCCCAGGTCAATGACTTCGCCGTGTCGCGAGATGCCTTCGCCAAACAAGATGTCAAACTCGGCGGTCTTGAAGGGCGGGGCGACTTTGTTTTTCACCACCTTCACTTTGGTCTCATTGCCAATGGCCTCTTCACCTTTTTTGATGGTGCCGGTGCGGCGAATGTCAATGCGCACGGAGGCATAAAACTTCAAGGCGTTGCCGCCCGTGGTGGTCTCGGGTGAGCCGAACATGACCCCAATTTTCATGCGAATTTGGTTGATGAAAATGACCATGCAATTGGTCTTTTTGATGGTCGCGGTGAGCTTTCTGAGCGCTTGGCTCATGAGACGCGCTTGCAAACCGGGCAAGGAGTCGCCCATGTCGCCTTCGAGCTCGGCCTTGGGGGTGAGGGCCGCCACCGAGTCGATGACGATCAAGTCGACCGCGCCCGAGCGCACGAGGGAGTCGACGATCTCGAGTGCTTGCTCGCCCGTGTCGGGCTGGGAGATGAGGAGTTCTTGCAGGTTCACACCGAGCTTTTGCGCGTACTGGATGTCCAAAGCGTGTTCAGCGTCCACAAAGGCGCAGGTGCCGTTTTGTTTTTGCATCTCGGCAATGACTTGCAGCGTGAGGGTGGTTTTGCCCGAGGACTCGGGGCCATAAATCTCAATGACCCGCCCGCGGGGAAGGCCGCCCACGCCCAAGGCAATGTCCAGTCCCAACGAGCCGGTGGAGACGACTTGGATGTCCTCGATCACCTCGCCTTCGCCCAGGCGCATGATGGTGCCTTTGCCGAATTGTTTTTCAATTTGCGCCAAAGCAGCTTGTAAAGCCTTGGTTTTTTCACTCAAAGCGGCGAGGGATTTGACGGGTGCGTCCATAATTAACTCCTTAATAATCAACAGGTTAAGATACAAAATTAAAAAACATCTTTTTTGAACTGGATGCTTGAACAGTAATTTATTCGATGTGTCTCAAGTTGTAAATAGATAATTTGATCAGTTTGCCTTACCATATGGGGATGCCCAATAACGACTTCACTGCGCCACTGGCCTCCCCTGTCGATTGGCGACAAAACCACCTCGGCCGACTCTTGGGTCAAGCCATGCGCCGCTTTGATGAGCGGGTGTATTACCTCATGGCCCACGACGTGGAGGTGCCGCTCGCCTTGTCCAATTTGGCCAGCAAAGGGCAAGTGAGTGCGGCCCACATTCACCTCACGCGGCATTTGTCGATCGAAGGATCGAGCTTGACGGCGCTGGCCCAAAGTGCAGGCATGAGCAAGCAAGCCATGGGTGATTTGGTCGACCAGTGTGAGGCTTGGGACTTGGTGGTGAGAGCGCGTGATACGCGCGACGCGCGAGTGAAATTGATCCAATTCACGCCAACGGGCCTGGCCTGGCTCAAGGCCTTTGAGAGCGCCGTCGCCCGCGTTGAAGCGGAATTCAAAGCGGAGGTGGGTGAGCAAGTGGC
>CAISQQ010000472.1 GCA_903887655.1 uncultured Burkholderiales bacterium | reverse complement strand
GTCCAGTTGTGCAAAGGGCAAGCAACGGCATGACCAAAGACAATGCCTTGGCTCAGCGGCCCACCTTTGTGAGGGCAGGCATCAAGTACCGCAAAAATTTGATCGTCTTGTGTACGAAACACCGCGATTTGTGGTCCTTGGGGTCGATCCACACGGCGCGCACCCAAGCGCGGAATATCGCTCAAGTGGCAAATGCGAATCCAGGGGGTGGTGTTGGGTGTCATGATCAATGGGAACAGTTTGAAGGAAAAAAAGGCCAAGTTTGCGCAAGATTCAAGGTGTCTGCGCATCGACTTCAAGCGCTTGAAATTGTCGAGTGTCCACTCGGGCTTGGTCGAACTCAAACCAAGGATCGGGTTCTCCGTCTAGACTGAATTTCAATTGCTCCCAAAGAGCAAGACGTGTATCGTGCTGGTTCAAGATCTTTTCTTTGACGTGGTCCATCCCCACGCGAGCAAGGTAATGACACGTTCTCTCCAAGTACCAACCCTCGAGCCGGTAGAGTTGCAAAAATGCGCCTGAGTATTCGAGCACCTCTTGAGGCGTTTTGAGTTTGACAAAAAATTGCGCCACCTCGGTCTTGATGCCACCGTTGCCGGCAATGTAGATCTCCCAGCCACTGTCGACCCCAATCACTCCAACATCTTTGATGCCTGCTTCTGCGCAATTTCGCGGGCATCCACTCACGGCGATCTTGACCTTGTGGGGTGCGTACATTCGCCACAGTGCGCGCTCTAGGTCTTTGCCCATTTGCGTGCTGTCTTGCGTGCCAAAGCGGCACCACTCAGAGCCCACGCAAGTCTTCACCGTGCGAAGCGCTTTGGCATAGGCGTGTCCGCTGGGCATGCCGATGTCTTGCCAAACGTTGACCAAATCCTCTTTCTTCACGCCCAGCAAATCAATGCGTTGACCGCCTGTGACCTTGACGGTTGGGATATCGTACTTGTCCACTGCGTTGGCAATGCGCCTGAGCTCATCTGCGGTGGTCTCGCCACCCCACATTCGAGGAATCACACTGTAGGTGCCGTCCTTTTGGATATTGGCATGGCTGCGCTCGTTGATGTATCGGCTTTGTGGGTCGTCTTGTGCGACTTTGGGCCAGGTGCTGATCAAGTAATAATTCAACGCGGGTCTGCACGAGGCGCATCCATTGGGGGTTTTCCAATTCATGCGTTGCATCACGGCTGCGATGGTGTGCAAAGACTCGTTGGCAATGGCGTCTCTCACCTCTTGGTGGCTGTGCTCGGTGCAGGCGCACACGGCTTTCATTTTTGGTGTGGCCGAATAGTCACCACCAGCAGTGAACATTAAAATTTGCTCGACCAGACCAGTGCAAGATCCACACGAGGCGCTTGCTTTGGTATGTTTTCTCACCTCTTCCAAGGTAAAGAGGCCTTTTTCCTTGATGGCTTTGCAGATTTGTCCTTTGTTGACTCCGTTGCACCCGCAAACTTCAGCCGAATAGCTCATGCTTTGTGCGCTGGAGTGCCCTTCATGGCCCACATCACCAAGATTGGATTCGCCAAACATCAACTTGTCACGGATATCGGCAATGTTGCGAGCATCTCGCAAGAGTTTGAAATACCAACTGCCATCCACCGTGTCGCCAAACAAACAAGCGCCCACGAGTTGATTGTTTTTGATCACCAGTTTTTTGTAAACGCCGTCATAGGGGTCGCTCAAAATGATTTCTTCATAGGCACTGGCGATGTCAGTGTTTGCACTGAGCGCGCTGGCGTCTTGACTTTGACCCATGAAGTCGCCCGCACTAAAGAGGTCAATGCCCGTGACTTTGAGCTTGGTGCTGGTGAGTGAGCCGACATACCGTGCGATGCCCATTTGCGCCAAATGGTTGGCCAAGACCTTGCCTTGTTCAAACAAGGGGGCGACCAAGCCATAGGCCACACCACGGTGG
>CAISQQ010000471.1 GCA_903887655.1 uncultured Burkholderiales bacterium | reverse complement strand
GACACCAAAATCATGATCTTGAAATCGGTAGATATCAACGTCGATACTTTGGTGGACTACTACAACAAAAGTAAAGTCGATGCTCGAGTTGAAAAGTCCGGTGAGATCTACACGACCCGAGGGGTGGTTTACCCTTATTGGACCCGGCTCGACACCAATGCCAAAACCATCTCGTTCATTGGTCGCGCCTTTGCCAACGACCCCACTCGCGTCAATGAGATGAAGGAAGTGATGGCCCGAGCGCAGCAGAAAATTCCGTTCTTGTTGCTCGAGCCCGAGGTGACGCCCACCTTGGCTTACATTTTTTGCAAGTACGAACTGCACTATTCCACTGGAATACCGACTCGACTGCTCATGCGCTGTGGGCGAGACTTCTCCACGGCGTTCAATGAAGTACTGCTCGCCGATAAAGGCGAGGTCTTGAAAAACGTCACCCGCTGATCGCGATTAACCCGTAGCGTTTAGTCGGGTTTGATTTTGGCGCCTTGCACGACAGGGCGCCAGCGCTCGATTTCACTCACAATCAACTGACCAAAAACCTCTGGCGTATTGGGAGCTGGGATGGCTCCTTCGTTTTCAAACCGTTTCTTGATCTCGCTCGAGCGCAGGGCTTCGTTGATTTGAGTGTTGAGTTTATTCACAATCGCAGCGGGCGTGCCCGCTGGCGCCACAATCCCATACCACTGATCGGCCTCAAATTGCTCCAAGGCCTTGATGCCACTCTCGGCCACAGTGGGCAGTTCTGGCAGGCTGGGCAAGCGAACCTTGCTGGACACGGCCAAGGCTCTCAATTGACCACTTTTGATGAAAGAGCTGAGCGCTGGCGCCCCAGTGAAAATCACTTGAACTTGTCCTGCCACCAAATCGGTGACGGCGGGGATGGTTCCACGGTAAGGGACGTGAACCATACTGATTTGTGCTTGCAGCTTGAAATACTCCATCGCCAAGTGCGCTGCGCTGCCATTTCCCCCCGAGCCAAAGTTCAAGACATTGGGTTTTGCTCGAGCCAAATCAATCAACTCCTTGGTGGATTTGACCGCTACCCCAGGAAAAACGGCCAACACATTGGGCACTTTGGCGACCCAAGCCACTGGTGTAAAACTCTTGATCGGGTCGTAGGGCAAGTTGGGATAGAGTGAGGGGGTCACGGCCAAAGTGCCAATGTGGCCCATGAGCAAGGTGTAGCCATCGGGGGCAGATTTGGCCACTCGGTCGGCGCCGATGGATCCCCCTGCACCGGCCACGTTGTCGAGTACAACCGCTTGACCCCAGGCTTGGGTGAGTTCTTGACCGATGCTTCTGGCCAAAATATCGGTGCTCCCCCCGGGCGTGAAGGGCACCACCATGCGAATGGCCTTGCTCGGGTAGGTTTGTGCATGGCACTCAAAGTAAGCGCTTAAATTGAAGAAAGCCAAAACAATGCCAAGGACCGATAAGGTGTTGGACCGCATGGAGTCTGGCGAGGTTGTTCGCGATAAATTGGGCGTGTTCATGGAATAGGACGGGTTGAAGGTACAAAGTTGCTTTTTTGCATGGCTCGGAGGTTAACCCAATTGCAGGTGTTCGTAAAGTCAAGCTCCCAATCCACGCTCCGAAGAGGAGTCATCACAGCCCAGCCTTCAAAGTGGGGCCATTTAGAAGAGGGCCAGGGGTTGAGTGTGAAGGGTGATAAAATTAAAAGCTGTCTTAAAGGTCTCGTCGGTGGCGTTCATGTGGGTCGTTGACTGCCAACATTTGTATCGCTTGAAGCTTGTCGTTTTCAGTTGCCGTTTTTAGGTCCATCTCTTAAACTTCACGGCTTACACCTGCTGCATTTTATTGCCAGACCCCGCGTACCCGATTCTTTCTTAACCTTGGAGCCTTGCCCCGTGTCTCAATTGAAACTCACCATTGCCACGACCGATTACGATCATTTTCGCGATTTCAGAACTGGCGCCGTTAAGGCCGAAGGCATAGATTTGAATTGGCTCACTTTGGGACACCATGAGTGTTTTGCACGTTTCACCGCCAATCGTGAGTTTGATTTGTCTGAACTCTCGTTTGCCAAATTTTGCGCGCAAGTCACCCGCGAAGACTCCGACATCATTGGCTTGCCGGTAATTTGCTCGCGCTTGTTTCGCTTCAGCTCCTTTTATGTGAATAAAAAAAGTGGCATCAAGTCCATCCAAGACCTCAAGGGTAAAAAAATTGGATCTCCTGAGTGGGCGCATTCAGCGGCCGTGTACATGCGTGGCTGGATGCACAACGACATGGGCGTCAAGTTGAGCGATGTGCATTGGTATCAAGCCGGTGCGAATGCTCCAGGACGAATGGAGAAGGTTGAAATTGCCCTGCCCGAGGGTGTGAAATTGACCCGCGTTGGCGACAAATCGTTGAGCGAAATGCTCGCCAGTGGAGAAATCGATTGCGCCATCATTGCCAGACCTCCCACCTGTTTCTTGGAGGGACACCCCGATGTGGAGCGACTGCTTCCCAACTACTTGGAAATGGAAGAGTCTTATTACGCCAAGACCCATGTCTGGCCCATCATGCACATCATTGCCATGAAACGCAGCGTGCTGGAAGACAATCCTTGGGTGGCCCGAAACATGTACAACGCCTTTGAGGAATCGAAAAAACGCAGTCTTGAGCGTCTTTTCGATCCAGCCGTTTCTCGTTACCCCTTGCCCTGGTTGGCCACCTACGCGCGCAAAATGCGGGACATGATGCAGGGTGACACCTTCCCCTTTGGCATCGAGGCCAATCGGCCCACTTGGGAGTTGATGTCCACCTACTGTTACCAGCAAGGGATTTCCCACAAGCCCTTCACGCCAGAGGATATCTT
>CAISQQ010000470.1 GCA_903887655.1 uncultured Burkholderiales bacterium | reverse complement strand
CGTGGGCCTGCACGCCCAGGAACCGGCCCATCCCAGCCTCGTGAAGGCGCCCATGATGCCCATCATGTGCCCCATGCACGAACTTGACCTCGGCGCATCTCATTGAAGACATCCATGAGCGCTTTTTGCAAAGTGGTGTGGATATCTTGGAGACCAACACCTTTGGCGCCACCCGCATTGCGCAACAAGATTATGGCCTGGCCGATAGGGCCTATGAGATGAATGTGGCGGGCGCTCAATTGGCGTGTCGTGCACGGGATCGCTACACCACGCCAAGTCATCCCCGCTTTGTGTTTGGTGCCTTGGGCCCCACCCCCAAAACCGCCAGCATCAGCCCTGACGTGGCCGACCCGGGGGCGAGAAATGTTGACTTTGAGACCTTGCGCTTATCTTATTTTGAGCAAGTCAGTGCCTTGGTTGAAGGCGGGGTGGAGGGTCTTATTTTGGAGACCATTTTTGACACCTTGAATGCCAAGGCGGCGCTGTTTGCCATTGATGAGTATTTTGAGCAAACCCAGCAACGCTTGCCCTTGATCATCAGTGGCACGGTGACCGACGCATCGGGCCGAATCCTGTCGGGGCAAACCGTCAGTGCGTTTTGGCTCAGTGTGCGCCACGCCAGACCCTTGGCGGTGGGGTTGAATTGTGCCTTGGGCGCGGCTTTGATGCGGCCTTACTTGCAAGAGTTGTCCCAAGCCGCGCCCGACACCTACATCTGTTGTTACCCCAACGCGGGACTGCCCAACCCCATGAGCGAGACCGGCTTTGATGAGACGCCAGAGGTCACCAGCGCTTTGCTGCATGAATTTGCCAAGCAAGGGTTGGTCAACATCGTGGGGGGGTGCTGCGGCACCACGCCACAGCATTTGTTTGAAATTGGTAAAGTCATGGGCCAAGAGGTGCCCAGAGCCTTGTTTCGAAAAGATTAAAACAAGGCACTTTTTAAATTAAAATCAAACCACCGCCAAGGAGCGTTGCAGCCCAGTCCACGAATTGGGTCAGGCTTGGGGTGACTTTTTTTCAACTGCGCTCACCTGACAAGAAACCGGGTGAGCAGCATGACGCCGATAGAACCCTCAAGTCCCGCGACTGACTTGATGCAAGCGAGTGGACACACGCGCGAACACTTTCCAGAAAAACCACGCGCACCAGCGCCTGCCACCGATGGCGTGCTGCGCTTGGCGGGACTTGAGCCGCTCGAGATCCACAACAACAGTTTGTTTGTCAATGTGGGTGAGCGCACCAATGTGACAGGCTCCAAAGCATTCGCCAAAATGATTTTGAATGGCGAGTACGAAAAAGCCTTGGCCGTGGCCAGACAACAGGTTGAAAACGGCGCGCAGATCATTGATGTCAACATGGACGAGGCCATGCTCGACAGCCAAGCGGCGATGACGCGATTTTTGAATCTGATGGCAACGGAGCCGGACATTGCCCGCGTGCCCTTCATGATCGACAGCTCCAAGTGGAGTGTGATCGAAGCGGGGCTGCGTTGCGTACAAGGCCGCCCCATCGTCAACTCCATATCGATGAAGGAGGGGGTGGACGAGTTCATGCGCCAAGCCCGGCTCATTCGGCGCTACGGGGCTGCCGTGGTGGTGATGGCGTTTGATGAGCAAGGCCAAGCCGATACCTATCAACGAAAAATCGATATTTGTGCCAAGGCCTATGACATTTTGGTGCATGACGTGGGGATGCTCGCGAGCGACATCATTTTTGACCCCAATATTTTTGCCATTGCCACGGGCATTGAAGAGCACAACAATTACGCGGTCGATTTCATCGAGGCCACGCGCTGGATCAAAACCCATTTGCCTGGCGCCAAGGTCTCGGGTGGCGTCTCCAATGTGTCGTTTAGCTTTCGCGGCAATGAGCCCGTGCGAGAGGCCATACACACGGTGTTTTTGTACCATGCCATCAAAGCGGGCATGGACATGGGGATCGTCAATGCCGGGATGATTGGGGTTTATGACGACTTGGAGCCTGGGCTCAAAGAGCGGGTCGAAGACGTCGTGCTCAACCGCCGAGAGGACGCCACACAACGCTTGATCGATGTGGCCGAATCGGTCAAGGGCCAAATCAACGACACGGGCGCCGTGAACGCCTGGCGCGGCACGCCCGAGAGCCCCAAAACGGTTCAAGAGCGCTTGACCCACGCCTTGGTGCATGGCTTGAATGAGTTCATTGTCGAAGACACGCAAGAGGCTTATGAGGCGGCCAAAGCCCAGGGGCAGCGCGCTTTGACGGTGATTGAAGGCCCCTTGATGGACGGCATGGGGGTGGTGGGCGATTTGTTTGG
>CAISQQ010000469.1 GCA_903887655.1 uncultured Burkholderiales bacterium | reverse complement strand
GTGGTTTTGAGGCCCTTGAAGTCGTAGAGTTTGGGGTCGAGCAAATGCGATGGTGTGACGCGGGAGAGGGCGCTGAACATGGTGGCCACGCGTCCAGGGTATTGTTTCTCCCACTCTTTCAAGAGAAGACTCACCTGTTGGCGCTGTAAATTGTCTTGTGAGCCACACAAGGTGCACGGGATGATGGGAAAGGCTTGGTGGTCGGACCAGGCTTGCAAATCGTCCTCGCTCACATACGCCAGGGGCCGAATGACGATGTTGCGTCCATCGTCACTCAGGAGTTTGGGGGGCATGCTTTTCAAGGTCCCACCAAAAAACAAGTTGAGCATGAAGGTTTGCAAGATGTCGTCTCGGTGGTGGCCCAGGGCAATCTTGGTGGCCCCCAAGCGATGTGCGACGTTGTAGAGTGCGCCTCGGCGAAGGCGACTGCACAGGCTGCACATGGTCGCGCCTGGACTGATCTTGGACTTCACAATGGAGTAGGTGTCTTGCTCCTCGATGTGGTATTCGATCCCCAAACCATCCAGGTAACGGGGCAACACGTCTTCAGGAAAGCCGGGTTGCTTTTGATCCAAATTGACAGCAAAGATCTCGAAGTCAAACGGGGCGCGCTTTTGCAGTTTGAGCAAAATATCGAGCATCGAGTAGCTGTCCTTGCCGCCCGACAAACACACCATGACCCGGTCGCCGGCTTCAATCATGGAGAAATCCACAATGGCTTGGGTGGTCAAGCGGCACAGGCGTTTTTCAAGCTTGTGCATTTCGCGCTCATGCTTCAAGACAGGGGTCATGGCTTCACTTTCAGCTCGGTGTGGTCGCTAGCGTTGGTGTCCCATTCACTGGGCTCGCATCCCATTGCCCAGTTTGCACCTCGATGGCGACTTGGCAGTCCGGGAAAATCTCGAGTTTGGCAATTTTGACTTTGACGCCAATGACACCGGGCAACTTCATCAAGCGCGTGGCCACTTTGCCAATCAAGGTCTCGAGCAAATTGGTGTGCGTCAAGGTGCACTCATCGATGATGATTTGCCGCACTTTGCGGTAATCGAGCACCCGGGTGATCTCGTCGTCGGAGGGCATCAAGGGCTGGTTGCCCAGGCGCAATTGGGCGTCGACTTGAATGGGTTGGGGCTTGGTTTTCTCGAAATCCAAGATCCCCAAGGTCGCATCAAAGCGCAAACCGGTCAAGGACAGACAATGTTGATTTTCGGTCATGGCGTGAGGGGTGCAGTCCAAGGGGTGGGAAAGAAAAGAAGAAGACTGGCAGTTCTAGACACCCCCAGTTGAGGGCTTGATTGTCCCACAATCGGGTTTTTTTAAGAATGGCTTTTTGAGGGGGTCTGGGGTGCAGCATTGAGGCTGTTTTTTGTGTTCAGAAAAACACCCCAACGTGTTAGAGTCACTCTTTGACCCGTCCCCTCCACCCCCAACTCATTTGAAAAGACCTCAGCACGTGACCTCCACCACAGACCACCCGGCGCGCGAGCTCCAAGGGCTGATCGAGCGAGAAGTCGCCCAAGCGGGGGGCTGGATTGGGTTTGATCGCTTCATGGCGTTGGCGCTTTACGCCCCCAATCTCGGCTACTACAGCGCTCGGGGCGAGCCCATTGGTTTGGGGCTAGGCAGGACACCGAGCTCAGACTTTGTGACGGCGCCACAAATGTCGCCTTGGTTTTCCAGAACACTGGCTAGCAGTGTGCGCGAGGCGCTCGACAAAACATCGACCCGCGAGGTCTGGGAGTTCGGCGCGGGCACGGGAGAGATGGCGTTTGAGCTACTGAGCGTGTTGGGTGAGCGAATTGATCGCTACACCGTGGTGGACCTCTCGGCCGGTCTCAAAGAGACGCAAAGACAGCGGCTTCTTCCTTTCAAAGACCGGGTGCGCTGGGTCACTGAGCTGCCCGCTGCTTTTGAAGGGGTGGTGCTTGGCAACGAGGTGCTCGACGCCATGCCGGTCAAATTGCTGGTGAACGTAGGCTTCGAATGGTTTGAGCGCGGCGTCTCCCTTGGCCCCACAGATTCCCCTTCGGGCTGCCCTTGGGTCTGGTCTGATCGCAAGACGGCGCTCAGACCCCCGATTGAAATCGACCTCGACGGGGGCGCTGAGGTCGGTGCCATGGGACGCGAATATTTGACGGAAATCCACCCCCAAGCCCATGCGTTCATCGGCACTTTGGCCGAGCGCTTGAAAAAGGGTGTGATTTTCTTGATCGACTATGGTTTTCCTGAGCACGAGTACTACCACCCCGATCGATCTGGGGGCACCGTGATGTGCCATGAACTTCACCGTGCTGACCCGAATCCTTTGGTGCAGGTCGGCCTCAAAGACATCACCGCGCACGTCAATTTCACCGGCATTGCCCTGAGCGCGCAAGACGCGGGTTTGGAGGTGCTTGGCTACACCAGCCAAGCGCATTTTTTGATCAATTCTGGACTGCTGCCGCTCATCATTGATCGCCCAGTGTCAGAAAAAGCCATGGCGCAAAAACTCATCACCGAGCACGAGATGGGCGAGCTCTTCAAAGTCATGGCCCTGGGCGCCGGCCTTGGAGAGGCCATGGATTGGTCGCCCATGGGTTTTTCAGTGGGCGACCGCTCCCACCAACTGTAAGGACAGGCATGATATTTCGCTGGATACTGGTCATGTTGGTGGCCCTGATTGTGATGAACCAGTTGAACCCTTGGCTTAAAAAACTGGGCATTGGCCGCATGCCGGGGGACTTGCATTTCATTTTGTTTGGGCGAGAGTGGAATATTCCTTTGGGCAGCTCGGTCATTTTGAGCTTGGTCTGTGCCATTGTGGCCAAATTTTTGTAACTCGAAGGATTGAATGGGGATAGCAACAGACAACAATCCTCTAGCGGCATCAAGCGTCTCGCGATGATGCATTTTTAAAAAGGGGCAACGATCAATTTGCAGCTTCAGTCTTGCCCCCTTGGATACTCGAACCATTGATGATTTTGTGTCCGAAGAATAAATTCAGAGAACTAGGGCGTTATGAAACCATTGGCCAAGCTTCACGGTATCGAGTTCTTCAGGCGTCACGTTGAGTTGAAGTCGCCAACGCGCAAGAAAGGGCCCTTCAGCAGGGAGCAGAGGATCAAGCCGCTGGTAGGTTGCCGTCAGCATGCTGCGAAGCGTCTCCAGCGCCGACGCCTCGGCCAGCCCGAAGTGTTCTAAGAGATAGCCTAAGCGACGCGCGACTGCGCCCACGCCTAGGCGATGTGCGTAGTCCACCAGTCGTTCGACGTTCAACACATCCCGCCTCATCCACAAGCCCTTGGCCAGCTCGGGGATGCCGCCGATCAAGGCCGGGTGTCGCAGGCCGTCAATGATGGTGCGCTCCATATCGCTGATCATCACGAAGCGTTCCTTGTCGATCCAGTGCTTCATGATTCCGAATTCTTGCTCTGGGGTGATGTGGATAAAACGAAAGTCATAGCCACCGACCGTTTGCGCGCGCACGCGCCGCGTACAAGACACATGAATGGGGAAGTAAGGCTGCGTCACCATTCGGTGCAGTTCAAGCGCAGTGCCGTGCGACAGGAAGTAGGGTTGAGCCCCGGCGAGTTCGCGCGCGATCAGGTACGGGCTGTCGATGTGCTCGGTGGCCCGGCCGAGTTCAAACGGCACGAGATTGAACAAACCGGGCTTGAGTCGCGTCACCAAGCCGCGTTGTTGGGCCTTGTGAACAAGATTGCGGGCCGCTGCAGCCGACAGGCCGGTGATCGAGCGCACATCTGTCAACGTAAACGTAGACCGGCGAAGTTCATTCAGCTCCGTGATGAGTTGTGCGGCACGTGGGCCTAGCGTCTTCAT
>CAISQQ010000468.1 GCA_903887655.1 uncultured Burkholderiales bacterium | reverse complement strand
GAGACGCCAGTTTTTACCGGGGTGGCGATATTGCGGCATGAACAGGGGCGGCAAAAAGTCACTCGCGGCACTGGCGTGCAAGGGGTCGTGGGCCGAATCATGCGAGGCGTTGCCGTCGAGTCCGGCCGTCACCTCGCGCCACTCTTTCTCAAACTGATGCGAGCTGTCATGGATGCTTTGCTGCATGCTTTGTGCCGCCGACTCCATGGATTCCTTCATCTTTTTGAGCTCATCGAGCTCCATCGAGCGATTGACCTCGGCTTTGACGTCGGCGACGTACTTTTGGGCCTTGCCAATCAAGGTGCCCACCGTGCGCGCCACGCGTGGGAGCTTCTCGGGCCCAATCACAATGAGGGCCACGGCACCAATGAGGGCGAGTTTGGAGATGCCCAGATCAATCATGGGAGGGAGACCAAGGAGACATCAGTCATGGAACGAATCAACCTTTTAACGCTGCTGGCAACATGCCCATCGAATACATACAAGACACTCCCCACGGCTCGCACCCTGATCGCAGGCCATGGGGTGGCGGGTTTCAAGCGTCTGCGCTCTCCCCCTTGAGTGTCGGTTCAGTTCAGTTCAGTTCAGTTCAGTTCAGTGGGCGGGGGTGCAAGACGGCCCTAACAAGGGGGGATCAGATCTTTTGCTTGGCCTCGACGTCGATGGTGGTTTTATCGGTCTGGTGAGCAACACCAGCGGCCACATGGGGATGGGGGGGCTCGGCCTCGGGGCTCGCAGGCGTCTGGCCGTCTTTCATGCCCTCTTTGAAGCCCTTCACGGCGCCACCCAAGTCAGAACCGATGTTCTTCAACTTCTTGGTGCCAAAGACCAACACGATGATCAGCAGCACGATCAACCAATGCCAAATTGAAAATGAACCCATGTCTCAGTCTCCTCGGGATTAAGTCACCGCTATCTAACGCGGTCTGGATAGCCACTATTCTATAACTGCCAAGACAACTCGCTTGACACTGCGCAAAATAAACCCCCAAGCGCCGCTTCGGCGCCCAAGCGGTCTTCATCACCCCTTGGACCAGGGTCTGGGGCCACCCATCACGTGCAGGTGCAAGTGGTGCACCTCTTGGCCACCGTGCTGGCCGGTGTTGACCATCAAGCGGTAGCCGCCCTCGGGGTAGGGCAAACAGCCCTCTTGGCGGGCGAGCAGATCGACCTTGACCATCATGCGCCCCAAGAGCGCCGAGTGCTCGGCGCTCAACTGCGCCATGCTGGCGATGTGGGTTTTGGGGATGATCAAAAAATGCACCGGCGCCCACGGATGGATGTCGTGAAAGGCCATCATCTCCTCGTCTTCGTAGACGAGTCGAGACGGGATTTGGCGCTGAACGATTTTGCAAAAAATGCAGTTGTCGACGTGTTGCATGTTCAAAGTGACCTCTTTAAGACAAAACGGGCTATCGCAATGGGCTCACTCGCCTTGGGACTCTCGGGCTTGGGCTTTGCGCAGGGCTTTTTCTTCCAAACCACTCAAGCCCTCGCGCCGCTCGAGCTCGGCCAACACCGCTTGGGGGCTCAAGCCAAAGTGCGACAAGGCCACCAAGCTGTGAAACCACAAGTCCGCCATCTCGCCCACCAAACTGTGCTCTTGACGGCTCAAGGCCTCGTCGCTGGGCGCCGCGTGCTCGCGCAACGCTTGCAGATCCTTGGCCGCCATCACAACCTCGGTGGCTTCTTCGCCAATTTTCTTCAAAAACGCGTCCGGGCCGCGCGCGAGCAGTCGCGCCACATAGCTCTTGTCGGGATCGCCCCCATGCTCGGGCTTGCGAGACTCAATGACCTCAGCCAAGCGGCTCAAGGTGTCGTGGGTGGTGTTCATGGTGGGGCTCGCCTTAAGTGTTGTGGGCCGTGTAGATGGTCTCGGGGTCTTTGAGCACAGGCGCCGTGGCCACCCACTGGTGCTGCTCATCGAGCGTCCAAGAAAAACAACTGTGGCGCCCGGTGTGGCAGGCAATGGAGGGGTGGTGGCCCTCTTGGGTGACGGTGAGCAAGAGCACATCCGCATCGCAATCGAGACGCATGCTGTGCACGACTTGAACATGACCGGACTCTTCGCCTTTGAACCACAGTTTGCCGCGGGAGCGACTGAAGTACACAGCGCGCTTAGTCTGGGCGGTTTTCTCCAAGGCCTCGCGGTTCATCCAGGCCATCATCAGCACATCCCCACTGCCCACTTCTTGGGCAATCACCGGCAACAAGCCTTTGTCATCAAAGCGCACTTGATCAAGCCAAGACGATGGGGTTCGCTCGCTCAGGGCAGTCGTGAAAGGCGTGGGTGTTGACACAGCGTAGTCCATCCGTAAAGAAAACAAGCATTTTAAGGTGGACAAGCCCAAGCGGATCCGTCTCCTCAAGAGCCCCCACTGGGGATGCGTGCCATTGTCTCACCGCCTAAAGGTTATCGGGTATCGGGTATCAGGTTTCGGGCATGGGGCATCAGGCACCAGACTCAAAACCCCAAAGTCTTAAGGCCTCACGGGAATGCCCCGGGCCCTCAAACACGCCTTGGCCTCTTCGATGGTGTGCTCGCCGTAATGGAAAATACTCGCTGCAAGCACCGCATCGGCGCCACCAATGGCGATGCCATCGGCCAAATCGTCCAACGACCCCACGCCACCGGACGCAATCACGGGCACACTCACCGCATCGCTCACGGCGCGGGTGAGCGCCAAATCAAACCCGCTTTTGGTGCCGTCTTTGTCCATGCTGGTGAGGAGAATTTCACCCGCCCCCAGGTGGGTCATGCGCTGGGCCCACTGCACCGCGTCCAGTCCTGTGTCACGACGCCCCCCATGGCTGTAGACGTCCCAGCCTGGCCCCAGGGCTTGGCCCTTTTCATCCAGGCGCGCTTCTTGAGCCGGTGTTCTCTTCTTGGCATCGATGGCCAACACGATGCACTGCGAGCCGTATTTGTTGGCCGCATCCCGGATCACTTGCGGGTTGGCAATGGCGGCGGAATTGAAACTCGTCTTGTCCGCACCGGCGTTCAAGAGACGGCGCACATCCTCCACCGTTCTCACGCCGCCCCCCACGGTCAAGGGGATGAACACCTTGGAGGCAACCGCTTCAATGATGTGAAGAATCATGTCTCGCTCATCGGACGTGGCCGTGATGTCCAAAAACGTGAGCTCATCGGCGCCTTGCTCGTTGTAGCGAGCGGCAATCTCAACCGGGTCACCGGCATCCCTCAGGGAGACAAAATTCACCCCCTTCACCACCCGCCCAGCGGTCACGTCCAGGCAAGGGATGATGCGCTTGGCCAGCATCAGGACGCGTCCAACTCGTCGGCGCGCGCCTGGGCTTTCTCAAAATCCAAAGCGCCCGAGTAAACCGCGCGACCGCAAATGACCCCTTCAATGCCTTCATCTTGCACCGCACACAAGGCCTCAATGTCTGACAGGCCCGACAAGCCACCGCTGGCAATCACGGGGATGGAGAGCGCTTGCGCCAGCCTCACGGTCGCCTCCACATTGATCCCCGAGAGCATGCCGTCGCGTCCAATGTCGGTGTAGATGATGGACTCCACCCCATAGTCTTCGAATTTCTTGGCCAGGTCCACCACCTCGTGGCCGGTGAGCTTGCTCCAGCCATCGGTGGCGACTTTGCCGTCCTTGGCGTCAAGCCCCACGATGATGTGTCCACCAAAGGCCGAACAGGCGTCCTTTAAAAAGCCTGGATTTTTGACCGCCGCCGTGCCCACAATGATGTAGCGCATGCCCCCGTCAATGTACTTCTCAATCGTGTCCAAGTCCCGAATGCCACCCCCGAGCTGCACCGGGATATCGTCACCCACCGCTTTGAGTATGGAGCGAATCGCACTGTAGTTCTGGGGCTTGCCGGCAAACGCGCCATTCAAATCGACCAAATGCAAACGCCGCGCACCTTGCTTGACCCACGAGAGTGCCATCTCGGTGGGATCCTCGCCAAACGTGGTGGCTTGGTCCATGTCACCTTGAATGAGGCGAACGCAGTGGCCGTCTTTTAAATCAATGGCAGGGATCAGTAGCATGGTGTCAAGAGTGAAAGGGTCGGAAAGGATCGGAAAGGGACGCTGAAGGTTGGGGGGAGGTTCAGCCAGCCAGGTGGGTGGGTGAACGCCGTGTTTGAATGGGGCTGGATCTGGGGTCTGGGCTTCTTGGCGACAAGGAAGGGACAGGGTGTCAGGGTGACCAACTCAAAAAATTGCGGTACAACTGCAAACCATTGTCTGCGCTTTTTTCCGGATGGAACTGGGTGGCGAAAATATTATCGCGCGCAATGGCCGAGGTAAAGGGCTCACCGTAGTCAGTTTCCCCAACAGTGTGGCGCGTTTGAGACGCTCGGGCGTAATAACTGTGCACAAAATAGAAGTAACTGTCGTCTGCCACCCCCGCCCAAATCGGATGGTTTTGAGTCTGGCGCACCGCGTTCCAACCCATTTGCGGCACCTTGAAGGGGTGACCATCGGCTTGCAAACGCCCGCTCAGTTGAAACTTCACGACCTCGCCGGGAAAGAGTGCCAGGCATGGCGTTGAGAGCGACTGGGGGTGAGCGAGTGCTGCGCCGCCCGCCGCGTCCCCTTGGTGAGCAACTTCAGCCGAGGACTCCAGCAGCATTTGCATGCCCACACACACGCCAAAGAGGGGTTTGTTTTGCGCGCCTTCAACAACGGCTTCGAGCAGCCCCGAGGCTTTGAGCTCATCCATGCAGTCGGGCATGGCACCTTGTCCGGGCAAGACCAAGCGCTTGGCTTGTCGCACCGCATCCGCGTCTTGGGTCACCTCCACCGTGAGGCCCATGGGGGCGGCCACAAACCGCAAGGCCTGCACGACCGAGCGCAAGTTGCCCATGCCGTAATCGATCACAACGACGTCACTCATGCTGAGCGCACTTTCATAGCAGACTGCTGCCCTGGCTTACTCATCCCACACCCCTTCTTCCTCATTGGTTGAACCCAGACTTAGAGCGAGCCCTTGGTCGAGGGCACTTGGCCCAAGGCCCGGGGGTCCCACTCCAGGGCTGCACGCAACGCGCGGCCAAAGGCCTTGAACACCGTCTCGGCTTGGTGGTGGGCGTTCACGCCCTTGATGTTGTCGATGTGCAAAGTGATGAAGGCGTGGTTGACCAAGCCTTGAAAGAATTCAAAGGTGAGTTGGGTGTCAAATTCACCGATTTGTCCGCTGGTAAAGGGCAGGTGCATCACCAAACCTGGGCGACCCGAGAAGTCCACCACCACCCGGCTCAAGGCCTCATCCAAGGGCACATAGGCGTGACCATAGCGACGAATGCCGCGCTTGTCCCCCACCGCTTGGGAGATCGCTTGGCCCAAGGTGATGCCGACATCCTCCACCGTGTGGTGGCCATCGATGTGCAAGTCACCGCGCGCCTCAATCTCCAAATCGATCAAGCCGTGGCGGGCGATTTGGTCGAGCATGTGGTCAAAAAACCCAATGCCCGTGGAGAGCTTGGACACACCCGTGCCATCCAAATTGAGTTTGACGCGAATTTGTGTCTCTGCCGTTTGACGACTGACTTCAGCGGTGCGAGGTGAGCTCATGGGGTCGTGGTGTTGGTCAATGGAAAAAAGAGGATGGGTCAAACAGGGTTCAAACTGGGTTTCAAGGGCGAATCACGAGGTCGTTCAATGCGAACACCCGCTTCAGTGGGCCTGTGGGCTCTTGATCAAGCCTTCCAAGGCCGCGATGAGGGCGTTGTTCTCATGGGGTGTGCCCACCGTGACTCGCAAACAACCGGCCAGCAATGGGTGCATTGTAGAGACGTTCTTGATCAAAATCCCTTGGGCTTTCAAACCCGCAAAGACATGGGCGGCCAAGGAGTGTGCGGCTTCAGGCCCCGCCCCCAGCACACCCGCCAACGCGCCCCAGACCTCGGGGTGTAAGCGCATGAGCAGCATATTGGCCGAACTGGGATAGACGCTCAAGCCCAGGCCTTGGGACAAGCGGGCGGTGAGGCGAGCGCGCTCGGCCACAATGAGCTCGGCTTGGGCCTTGAAAACACCCTCGTGCTCGAGCGCAAAAAGCGCACATTCGGCATTGAGCACACTCACGTTGTAGGGCGGGCGCACTTTCTCGAGCGCCCCTATCCAAGCCGCATGGGCGACCACATAACCGATGCGAGCACCCGCGAGTCCCACCTTGGAGAGCGTGCGCATCAAGATCACTTGGGCGTTTTGGAGCGGCTGCGCGCGCATGCGGTTCAACCACGTGTCGCTTGAAAACGGCTGATAGGCCTCGTCCATCACCACCACCCCCTGGTAGGCACTCACCTGGGCAATGAGGGCTTCAATCGAGGCGGGGTTCCACAAATTGGCCGTGGGGTTGTTGGGGTAGGCCAAATAGACAACGGCCGGGCGGTGCAGCTCAATGGCCGCCTGCATGGCGGGCAGATCGAGCTCAAAATCCGCTTGAAGTGGAACGCCAACGTAGTTCAGTCCCAAGAGCTTGGCGCTCATGGCGTACATCACAAACCCGGGCTCTGGGGCCAGCACACAGGCGCCAGGCTTGGCACAGGCCAAGTCCAACAGACCAATGAGCTCATCCGAGCCGTTGCCGAGCATCAACTCGAGGTCGTCGCCCACTTGTGCATGGACCTTCAAAGCGCGCTTCAAGTCCTGAACCCGGGTGGCTGGGTAGCGGTTGACGTCGACCATGGCCAAGCGTTCGCCCAAGGCCTGGCGCAGCGTGCTCTCCAAGGTGTAGGGGTTCTCCATCGCGTCGAGTTTGATGAACCCACTCGCGTCTTGCACCGCATAGGCGCTCAGGGCTTGGATGTCGTCTCGGATGGCTTGCAATGACGGGGTCACGGACATGAAATGGGACTTCTCAAAAAAAATCAAACAACGAATCGCTCATCATGAATCACTCAACATGAATCACGCCAGATGAATCACGCCAACTCCCCACAAGTCCTTCATGGAAAGACCCGTGAAGCGTCTTACTCGCTCAAGTGCGCGAGCTCCTCGGCACTCAGGCCAGAGCGTTCGCTTGTGAGCCGCATCTCGGCGGCTCGTGCATGCGCGCTCAAGCCCTCACCATGGGCGAGCACACTGGCCACCGCCCCCAAGGTCTGGGCACCGGTCTCACTCACTTCGATGAGGCTGGTGCGTTTTTGGAAATCATAAACCCCCAAGGGCGAGCTGAACCGTGCCGTGCCCGAGGTCGGTAAGACGTGGTTGGGGCCGGCGCAATAGTCGCCCAAGGACTCGCTCGTATAAGCGCCCAAAAAGATCGCCCCGGCGTGTTTCAAATGCGGCTCCCAGGTGTTGGGTGACTTGGAGGAGACCTCCAAGTGCTCGGGGGCCACGCGGTTGCTGATCTCGCAGGCCTCGAGCATGCTGCTCGTGTGGATCAAGGCGCCACGGTCATTGATGGATTTCACAATGATGTCGGCGCGCGGCATCTCGGGCAAGAGACGCTCCATGGCCGCGAGCACGCGCTCGATGTATCCAAGATCGGGGCACAGCAAGATGCTTTGCGCCAAGGCGTCGTGTTCGGCTTGGGAGACCAAATCCATGGCCACCCAGTCCGCGGGCGTGGTGCCATCGGCCAAGACCAAAATCTCACTGGGCCCAGCGATCATGTCGATACCGACTTGACCAAACACGTGGCGCTTGGCGCTGGCCACATAGGCGTTGCCTGGCCCCGTGATTTTGTCCACCCTTGGCACGGTGGGGGTGCCATAGGCCAAAGCGGCAATGGCCTGGGCGCCACCGATGGTGAAGACCCGGTGCACCCCACAGACATGGGCCGCGGCCAAGACCAAGGCGTTTTTGGCGCCTTGTGGCGTGGGCACCACCATCACCACCTCCCCCACCCCAGCGACTTGGGCGGGAATGGCGTTCATGATCACGCTCGAGGGGTAGGCCGCCAAGCCGCCCGGCACGTAGACCCCGACTCGGTCCAAGGGGGTGACTTTTTGTCCCAAGCGCGTGCCGTCGTCTTCCACATAACTCCAAGACAAACCACAGGCTTGAAGTTGGGCTTCATGGTAGCGGCGCACGCGCTCAGCGGCGGTTTGGAGTGCTGTTTTTTGCGCCAAGGGCAGGCCCTCGAAAGCGGCTTTGAGCTGAGCGGGGGCGATCTCGAGCTCGGACATGTCTTGCGCGTGCAAGCCATCGAGCTCGCGGGTGAGCTCGAGCAAAGCCTGGTCGCCGTCACGCTTGACCCGCTCAAGAATGCCGTTGACGCGGGCCTGGATCGCGTCGTCTTGGGCGCTTGACCAGTGCAAACGCGCCTGAAAACGTGCTTCAAAATCCGCTTGGCGCGTGTCCAGGCGCAGCGGCTGCAAGCGAGGGGCGGCATGCACGGTCATGACACGGCCCTCTCAAAGGCGTCGATCAACTCGCGCATGGCTTGGCGCTTCAAGACCAAGGCGCCTTGGTTGACCACCAAGCGTGAGCTCACCTCCATGATGCGCTCGACCTCGACCAAATCGTTGGCCAAGAGGGTGCTGCCCGTCGACACCAAGTCCACAATGGCCTGGGCCAAACCGGTCAAGGGGGCCAACTCCATGCTGCCGTAGAGCTTGACCAAGTCCACGTGCACGCCTTTGGTGGCAAAGAAATCCTTGGCAATGCCCAAGTACTTGGTGGCCACTTTGAGCCTGGAGCCCTGGCGCACCGCGCCCTCGTAGTCAAAGCCTTTGGGGACGGCCACACTCATGCGGCAGCGCGCGATTTGGAGATCGAGGGGCTGATAAAGTCCCGCCCCCCCGTGCTCAATCAAGGTATCGAGCCCCGTGACGCCAAGATCGGCACCACCATACTGCACATAGGTGGGGACATCAGAGGCGCGCACCAACACGACCCGAAGCGTGGCTTGGTTGGTGGGGAGGATGAGTTTTCTGGAGGTGCTGGGGTCTTCCAAGACCTCGATGCCAGCGGACCTCAAGAGGGGCAAGGTTTCATCAAAAATTCGACCTTTGGACAGCGCCAGTGTGATCATTTCACTCTTTCAATGTGTGCGCCAAGGCTGGCGAGTTTGGACTCCATGTTCTCGTACCCACGGTCCAAGTGATAAATGCGCTGCACGCGGGTCTGGCCCTGAGCCACCAAACCGGCGATCACCAAACTTGCCGACGCGCGCAAATCGGTGGCCATCACGTCCGCCCCCGACAATGCCGCCACCCCTTGGGTCAACGCGACTTTGCCATCGATCTCGATGTGCGCGCCCAGTCTCACCAGTTCGTTCACGTGCATGAAACGGTTCTCAAAAATGGTCTCGGTCGCCATGGCCGAGCCACTCGCCACCGCGTTGAGCACCATGAACTGCGCTTGCATGTCGGTGGGAAACCCCGGGTACTCGCTGGTTCTGAAACTTTGGGCGCGAAGGTGGGTGTGGGGAGTGGCAGGCGCTTGCACCCAAATACCGCTGTCATGGGACTCGATCTTGACGCCTGCGCTCAAGAGTTTTTCCACCACCGCCTCCAAGTGTTCGGCGCGCGCGCCTTTCAAGAAAACACGCCCCCCGGTGCAAGCCACGGCGCACATAAAAGTGCCCGCTTCGATGCGGTCGGCCACCACCTCATGCGCCACGCCGTGCAAGGCGCTCACCCCCTCGATGCGAAGGCGAGACGTGCCCACCCCCTCAATGTGCGCGCCCATCTTGATGAGCATCTTGGCCAAATCGGTGACTTCGGGCTCTTGGGCTGCGTTTTCAAGCACAGTCTCGCCGCTGGCCAAACACGCGGCCATCATCAAGTTTTCGGTGCCGGTCACGGTCACCATGTCGGTGGTGATGCGAGCCCCCTTGAGGCGCTGCTGCCCCTCACCCCAACTCGCCTGCATGTAGCCGTGCTCGACATGGATTTGCGCACCCATGGCTTGCAGGCCCTTGATGTGCTGGTCCACCGGGCGTGAGCCGATGGCGCACCCGCCTGGCAGCGACACCCGCGCGCGGCCAAAGCGCGCCAACAGCGGGCCCAGCGCCAAAATGGAGGCGCGCATGGTTTTGACAAGCTCATAAGGGGCCACAGGCTCGATGGCGTGCCCTGAAGTGAGGGTGATCGCATGGTCGGGGTGACGCTCAATGTTCACCCCCATGTTGGTGAGCAACTTCACCATGGTCGCGACATCTTGCAAGGCCGGCACGTTGCTGAGCGCGACGCTCTCCTCGGTGAGGAGGGCCGCGCAGAGTTCGGGCAGGGCGGCGTTTTTGGCGCCCGAGATGCTGACTTCCCCGTTCAAGGGTTGGCCGCCATGAATGAGCAAAGAGTCCATCAGGGATCCCTTGGCGCTCAGGCCCGCGGGCCAGCGCTGGAGCCCGTTTGGGCCGTTTCGCGAGCCCACTCCTCGGGGGTGAAGGTCTTCATCGACAAAGCGTGCACCTCATCGGTTTGCATGCGAGTGCCCAGCGTCTTGTAAACCCGCTGATGGCGGGCAATGGCACGCAAGCCTTGAAATTCACTCGACACGATGGTGGCAAACCAATGCCTGCCGTCCCCCTCAAGCGCAAGATGGGTACAAGCCAATGAGCTTGAGATGAGGTGTTTGAGGTCGTCTTCGGTCATGGTGTCACAATTCAAAAAATAAAGCCTCGACAGGCTCCAAGGTCAAAAAGCTGATGGCTGGCCAAGGTTCGCTCTTGAGTGCCAACCCGAATGGAGACAAGCGGGCTTGTCCTTTGCCCCTCGGTGTCCAAGGTGTGGTGGGCCGCTCAGAAGCTCTAGAGAAGTCGCGCCCCAGCAAAGGGCTGGTTTTGACCCGCAGGCTCGAGAATTGACCTTCGGTCTTTAGCGTGTCAATTCTAAGTTGATTTCAGGCTCAAAATTGCCTGGTCGTCATCGGTTTTGAGACCGCCCAAGCGTGCAGCAACAACGAGGATCACCCCGGCGAAGTCGCTCTACCGAGACGCGCCCACTGCATTCAAGGGGATCTTGAGGTAGGCCACACCGTTGCTCTCTAAAGGCGGCATCTCACCGGCACGGATATTGATTTGCACAGCAGGCAGGATCAAGACCGGCATCTCTAGGGTGGCGTCGCGCTGGGTGCGCATCTCTACAAATTGTGCCTCGGCGATCCCGTCGTGGACATGGATGTTGTGGGCGCGCTGCTCGGCCACCGTGGTCTCAAACGCAATGGGGCGCTGGTTCGGGGGGTAATCGTGGCACATGAAGAGCCGTGTCTCGGGCGGCAAGC
Organism: uncultured Burkholderiales bacterium; assembly: GCA_903887655.1. Taxonomy (GTDB): domain Bacteria; phylum Pseudomonadota; class Gammaproteobacteria; order Burkholderiales; family Burkholderiaceae_C; genus Limnohabitans. Next base: position 589 of record CAISQQ010000468.1, on the reverse strand, counting down.
TCAAGAGCAGGCGAATCGATGCATACAAGGTGCGCGCATCTCCGCCTGGAAAATCACAGCGTGCAGTGCCCACATCGGGCATGAACAGGGTGTCACCGACAAACACCGCATCGCCAAATTGGTAAGCCACGCAAGCGGGCGTGTGCCCGGGCACAAAGACCACTTTTGCGACCAATTCACCCACCTTGAATTCTTCATCGCTGGCCAGCAATCGATCGAACTGTGAGCCGTTGACCTGGAAGGTCGACTCCAAATTGAAGAGGCCCTTGAAGACTTTTTGCACGTGGGTGATGTGGTCCCCAATGGCTGTTTGTCCACCCAACTTCTTTTTCAAATACGCCGCCGCACTGAGGTGGTCTGCGTGGGCGTGTGTTTCAAGAATCCATGCCACTTGAAGTTGATGGGCGAGGACGTAGTCCACAAGTTGGTCCGCTTGCACTGTGGACGTTCTGCCTGACTTGGGGTCGTAGTCCAACACAGGATCAATGATCGCGCAGGCTGTTCCAAGGCCGAGGTGAACAACGTAGCTGATGGTCCAGGTGGCTTGATCGAACTGGCCATGGATCACTGGCTCAAGGGTGGGTGTGGT
>CAISQQ010000467.1 GCA_903887655.1 uncultured Burkholderiales bacterium | reverse complement strand
GATTTAGCTGAATCACAACAGGCCACCCCAACACCGCTCAAGACAGCTAAGAATAAGAAATCCAATGTCGAGGCCAACGCCAAACGAGTGATAAAAAAATACCCGAATCGCCGTTTGTACGACACGTCCACCTCTTCTTATATTACCTTGAATGAGGTTAAAGATTTGGTAATGCAGGGTGTCGGTTTTTCAGTCGTCGATGCCAAAACGCAAGTCGATCTGACGCGTGCCGTCTTGTTGCAGGTGATCTTGGAAGAGGAGACCGCCGGAGCGCCCATGTTCAGTGCCAAGATTTTGGAGAACATGATCCGATTTTATGGCCATGCCATGCAGACCTTCATGGGCAGCTATCTCGAGCAAAATGTTCAGTCTTTTGTTGATTTACAACTAAAAATGACTCAAAACTCAAAGTCCATTTCACCTGAATTGTGGCTCCAAGTCATGAATATGCAAGCTCCCATGCTGCAAGGAATGATGGGCAGCTATGCCGACGAATCCAGTCAAATCTTTCAAAAAATGCAAGAACAAATGCAGGCGAAACTCCAAGAGCAAACCGAGAAAATGATCGAGTCCTTCAATCTAAAACATCCCCCCAAGCAGGCTGACCATTGATGTCGCCCATTGCTAGGGTTGATGGCTTTGTGATTTGGGCATTACTTTAGTTATCAGATTGTCCAATCAAAGAGGATGAGGTGCTGACTTTTAGGGTTTCTTGGGTTGAACCCCAATCTTGTAAAAAGCTTTAAATTCCTCTTTCAATCCCTTGGATCTGGCCGCAGGGCAACACCCTGACGAAATTCGATGTGTCTGGACCCAAATGGCGCTAAATTGCCGCGATTTGAAGCGACAATAGGGCTATGAATGATGCATTGACCACTTTTCAGCTTCCCAAAAAAATAGGGTTTGTGAGCCTCGGTTGCCCCAAGGCTTTAACCGACTCTGAATTAATTCTCACCCGTTTGAACGCTCAAGGTTACGAGACCAGCAAAACCTTTGAGGGCGCTGACTTGGTGATTGTCAACACCTGTGGCTTCATTGATGACGCGGTGAAGGAAAGCCTGGATACTATCTCTCAGGCACTGACTGAAAATGGTCGCGTCATTGTGACGGGTTGTTTGGGAGCCAAATCGGATGACGATGGACAAAACTTGGTCCTCAAAACCCATCCTAAAGTTTTGGCGGTCACGGGGCCACATGCCACAGATGAAGTGATGGCGCGAGTGCAAGAGCATTTGCCACAAGTTTCACAGCCTTTTTTAGATTTAACGCCAGCAACGGTCTCGCCAGCAGGTATCAAATTAACCCCGAGGCATTATGCTTACCTCAAAATCTCTGAGGGTTGCAATCACCGTTGTACTTTTTGCATCATCCCTTCGATGCGGGGAGACTTGGTCTCAAGACCCATCGGCGATGTTTTGAGCGAAGCCCAAGTGTTGTTTGAGCAAGGCGTCAAGGAATTGTTGGTGATCAGCCAAGACACTTCAGCCTACGGTGTCGATGTGAAATACCAAACAGGTTTTTGGCAAGGCCGTCCGATCAAAACCAAAACCTTGGAATTGGTGCGGGAGTTGTCGCTCTTGGCAACGACCTATGGCGCTTGGGTGCGCTTGCACTATGTGTACCCTTACCCCAGTGTGGACGATTTGATGCCCTTGATGAGCACAGGTGCGGTTTTGCCTTATTTGGATGTGCCTTTTCAGCACAGTCACCCCGATGTTTTGGCTCGCATGAAGCGCCCAGCCAATGGCGAGAAAAACTTGGAACGGATTCAGGCCTGGAGGAGAGAGTGCCCACAATTGGTGATTCGCAGCACCTTTATCGCAGGTTTCCCGGGCGAGACCGAGTCAGAGTTTCAGCATTTACTGGATTTTGTTCGAGAGGCTCAAATTGATCGAGCCGGTTGTTTTGCCTACAGCCCGGTCAAAGGTGCCTTGGCCAATGAAATTCCAGGCATGCTCAGTCAAGAACTTCGCCAAGAGCGACAAGCCCGATTTATGAAAGTTCAAGAGGACGTGTCGATTCAAAAATTGCGCGATCGCATTGGGCAAACCATGCAAATCTTGATCGACCACGCACCAGCGGGTGGTAAAAAGGGTGGCGTGGGTCGAAGTTACGCCGATGCACCTGAGATTGATGGTGTGGTGAATTTGTTGCCGCCCAAGCGCTTGAGTCAACGCTTGAAAGTGGGCAGTTTTGTGCAAGCCTTGGTGGTGGATACCCAAGGACACGATTTGATTGCCCAGCCGCTATAAGCAGTGAGCCCATTGAGAAAGTGTGGGTCCATTCAGGTGGTCGCCTTTCGTATATTTTTAATCGCGAGCGGCTACAGATCCAGATCTAAAGGTATCTGACTGGGGCAAAGACTTAAAAATAATCTCTTTTTTCTCAAATTCCCCTAACTGTTCTTTGCACAGCGAGAGATCGATTTGTAGTTTTTGTGTGAGGCAGGTGTGAATGCGCGCTAAAAACCGCGCGAACGATGGGCTCTGATCAGCGTTAAGCTGGGAAGGCGCAAAACCCCATTCTTGATCGCACTCGATAAAGTGAATCGCCCCGTAGTAGCGGTTGATCACGAGGCCATAAATGGAGCTCGAGTACTCAATAAACCCCATGAGTTGCTGGTCCACGTGCTTGACAATCGACAAGGTCAAGGGAACAAAGGAGTGGTATTTATTTTCATTCAAACGGGATGAAAATCCAAAATCT
>CAISQQ010000466.1 GCA_903887655.1 uncultured Burkholderiales bacterium | reverse complement strand
TTACTCACACGTCCTCAATCTTGAACCTTATTTTTAGGATATTCGAATGCAACCCATTACTCAAAATCAGTCCAAGATTTCGGTTAAAAATCTGAATTTTTACTATGGAAAATTCCATGCCTTGAAGGGCATCAATATGGAAATTCCTGAAAACCAAGTGACCGCGTTCATCGGTCCTTCGGGTTGCGGAAAATCTACATTGCTCAGAACGTTCAATCGCATGTTCGAGCTTTATCCTGAGCAACGGGCTGAGGGTGAAATTATCCTTGATGGCGAAAATTTGCTCACCTCCAAGCAAGATGTGGCGCTCATTCGTGCCAAGGTGGGTATGGTGTTTCAAAAGCCAACACCTTTCCCCATGTCTATTTTTGATAACATCGCCTTTGGGGTGAAACTTTTTGAAAAGCTCTCCAAAAGTGAAATGGAAGAACGCGTTGAATGGGCGCTTCACAAAGCTGCGCTTTGGAACGAAGTCAAGGACAAGTTGCAGCAAAGTGGTTCTGGTTTGTCCGGTGGCCAGCAGCAAAGGTTGTGCATTGCCCGCGGTATTGCCATCAAGCCTGAGGTGCTTTTGCTCGATGAGCCATGCTCTGCACTTGACCCCATCTCAACGGCCAAGGTGGAAGAACTCATCATTGAACTCAAGCAAGATTACACCGTGGTGATCGTGACGCACAACATGCAACAAGCGGCGCGTTGCTCTGACTTCACGGCTTATATGTATTTGGGTGATTTGATGGAATTTGGCCAAACTGAGCAAATGTTCTTCAAGCCTCAGCGCAAAGAGACTGAGGATTACATCACCGGTCGTTTCGGTTAATCGTTTTTTTTTGAAGTATTGGGAAAATCATGCCAGATAAACATCTCTCCACTCAGTTTGACAGCGAACTCAATATGGTCTCCTCCAGAGTCATGGAGTTGGGCGGTCTGGTGGAGTCTCAAATTCGACAGGCTGTCTATGCCTTGTCTCAATTCAATTCTGATGTGGCCGATGAAGTCATTGAAAATGAGTCCAAAGTGAACGCATTGGAGGTTGAAATTGATCGAGAGCTCGCCTCTATCATCGGTAGAAGGCAGCCCACCGCAGTCGATTTGAGGTTGTTGTTGGCCATCTCCAAAACCACCGCCAATTTGGAGCGTGTGGGCGATGAGGCAGAAAAAATTGCCCGCATGGTCAAGTCCATCATCAAAACTGGCAACACAAGGAGTCTGCCCGCATCTGAGTTGCGTGTGGCCGCCGAGATGGCCAGCGGTCTGCTGAGAAAAGCACTGGACGCTTTTGCCAGGCTTGACACACAAACTGCTTTGGACATCATGAAAGAAGATGATTTGATTGACCGAGAATTTGATGGCTTCTTGCGTATTTTGATCACTTACATGATGGAAGACGCGCGAACCATTTCTGCCAGTTTGGATTTGCTCTTCATTGCCAAAGCCATTGAGCGTATTGGGGATCACGCCAAAAATATTGCAGAATTCATCATCTACATCGTCAAAGGCGATGATGTGCGTCACACCTCCATTGACAAAATTGAATCCGCATTGAAGTAAAAACAACAGCAACGACCCCCCCTTAATAACTTATTCTATGAGACACCCCCCTCGCGTATTGATCGTTGAAGATGAGCCCTCTATTGCTGAGCTCATTGCGGTGAACCTTCGCCACAATGGACTGTCTCCCATTTGGGCTGAAGATGGTGAAGCCGCACAGCGCGAAATTGATTCTGTTTTACCTGACGTGATCTTGCTCGATTGGATGCTGCCGGGACAAAGCGGTGTTGCCTTGGCCAAGCGTTGGAGAAGTGACCCCAGGGTCAAGGCCGTGCCGATTGTCATGCTGACAGCCCGAGGCGACGAGGGTGACAAGGTGCAAGGTCTGGACGCGGGTGCCGATGACTACATCACCAAACCCTTTTCAACCCAAGAGTTGATGGCTCGCATCCGCGCGGTGCTGCGTCGCCGAGCCCCTGAGCAATCGGTTGACAGTGTGAGCGTGGGTGAGGTCACCCTGGATGGTGCAACCTACCGTGTGAGTTTTCAAGGTCAAGCACTCAAGGTGGGGCCCACAGAGTTCAAGCTCCTCAACTACCTCATGCGTCATGCTGAGCGTGTGCACACGAGATCTCAGTTGCTCGACAAAGTATGGGGTGACCACGTCTTTATCGAGGAGCGCACTGTGGATGTGCACATCAAGCGTTTGAGAGAAGCGCTGGGTGAAGCGGGCGTCATGGTTGAAACCGTCAGAGGCGCTGGATACCGTTTTACGTCTCAGGTCAACATCGCCAAAGCGAACAAAGCCGCCCTGGTGCCACCTGTCGATTTGGGTGCGCCAACGGGTTTGGCCAGTAACGGCATTTGATCGCCCAAAGCCCCACTCGGGGGGGCGGCCAAGTTTAAAGGGTCGCGCTTTCAAGGCGTGGCTTCTCGCATTCAAGGGCCCTTCACTGAATGCCCCCAAGTAGGGGTTCAATCCCATACACGCCTGTAGGCCAGATCAAGCGAGAGTTCATATACACTCATGCAACGGATGGTGCCAATTACCGCACCGTCTTTCTCCAACCGGGATTAGACACATGAAGAACTGCGCTTGGGTTTGAAGACCTGATGTTTTGGCGAACCTTTTCCTTTTTGTTTTTCCTCATCTTTGGCGCCTGCGTTGGAGAGGCCTTGCTGCACGACTACAAGCCCTGGTCGGGTGCTTTTTTAGGCGTGTTGTTCATCACTTTGATGTGGTACATGTGGAGCTTGAGCCGAGCTTACGAGGTGCTCAATTGGATCAAGGATCACCCCAAAAAGGTACCTCCTCAACACTCGGGGTTGTGGGGTGAAATTGCTGAGCGTGTGAGTCGTTTGATGCGAGCGCACGACCAAGCCCTTTTGGGCAGCGAGCAGCGGTTGACTGAGTTTCTTCAGGCCATTCAGGTCTCTCCCAACGGCGTGATCTTGATCAATGCCCAGGCTCGCATTGAATGGGCCAATGAGACTGCCATGTCCCATTTGGGCATTGATATTGAAAAGGACCGCAATCAATTGATTGGCTACTTGGTGCGAGATCCTCAGTATGTGGCCTACATGAACTCATTGAGTTATGACCGTGAAGTCGTCATTGAGGGCTTCAAGAGCCAGATCAATGCTCCCAAACGCATCTCCTTGCAGCTCTTTCACTACGGCGATGGTCGCAAACTCATGCTCACCCGAGATGTGACGGATTTTGAAAAAGCGGAGTTGATGCGCCGTGATTTTGTCGCCAACGTGTCGCATGAAATTCGAACTCCATTGACCGTTTTGGCCGGTTTTGTGGAGACCATGCAAAATTTGCCGCTCACGCCAGAGGAGCAAGCTCGCTATCTGGGGTTTATGCAGCAACAGTCTTCGCGCATGCAAATCTTGGTTCAAGATCTGCTCACGCTCTCCAGACTCGAGGGCAGTCCCATGCCGTCATACACCGATTGGCACAGTGTGGAGAATTTGTGCAGCAACTGTGAGGTCGAAGCCCGTGGGTTGATGGCAATTTTGAAATCTGACACGGGCCTAGAGCACCGGCTCATCTTTTCGATAGAGCCCGCATCACAAGACTTCAAGGTCTCAGGCGAGCGCGCAGAGTTACAAAGTGCCATGTCGAACTTGATCTCCAACGCCATACGCTACACACCGACGGGCGGGGAGGTGAGGGTGGAGAGTCGCATGGGTGAGGACGGCAGTTGGTTTTTTGCTGTTCGTGACTCGGGACCTGGAATTTCTCAAGAGCATTTGCCGCGTTTGACAGAGCGCTTTTACCGCGTCGACCGCTCGCGCTCCAGAGAGACTGGTGGCACGGGCTTGGGCTTGGCGATTGTCAAGCACGTGGTACAACGCCATGGCGCAGAACTTAAAATAGAAAGTACGCTGGGTCAGGGTTCGACTTTTTCCTGGCAATTCCCCAAAACTAGAACGCGCCTTGAGTCCTTGGAGGAGAAGTTGACCGACAATGCAGTCATCGTCCCCTTGTCCTGATCTCACGAGCGTGTAGGCTTGAAGACAGCCGTTTTCAATCCCCAACAAACCGTCAACTCTATTTTTGAACGCTCATGCATTCCAACAAAAACTTAAAAGTCATCGCTGCATTTGAAGTGTTCAAGGCCTTTTTGGCTGTTCTTGCCGGTCTTGGATTGATTTCACTGCTCCATCGCGATATTCAGGGATTGGTGCTGGAGTTGGAGCAAGCGCTGCACTTGGATTTGCATCGGCCTTTTGCGGTGATGCTCATTCAAAAAGTGGAGTCTTTGCACTCCAATCAGTTGCTTGCCATGCTCGGTTTGGTGCTGTGCTACGCCACTCTTCGCATCATTGAGGCCATTGGCTTGTGGTTTGATACCACCTGGGCCAAGTGGTTGGCGGTGATCTCGGGACTCCTTTATTTGCCGCTCGAATTGTACGAGCTCACCCGTTCGGTGACGGTCATCAAGGTGGTGGTGACCTTGCTCAATATTGCGGTGGTCCTCTACATTTCTCGCGATTTAAAACGCAGTCAAGACCACCCCGTTGCTGAGGGTTTGCATACAAAGCCGGATGACGTCACCCTTCCCCCGCAACTTCAATAACTCTGCTCTCTTCAGGCTCGCCTGCATCCAAGCCTGGGCGCTGACGCTTGAGGCCGCTCGCATGGGGGGAGGCGGGTGAGTGCTCTGAGCAAATTGAGCCTTGCTCGACAAGAGGCCACCACTTTGTTCTCTTCAGGCCCCTGGCGCAGACTCAGTTGAACGGCGCTGCACCGCTCAACTCAAGTGAAGCAATCACCAATCTGTATCCACGCCGGTTCAGTGCTGGATTGAGCTTGCTGGGTTTTCTTGGATCATGCGGACATGGCGACGACTCACCCATTGCAGCACGGTGTACATGGTGGCCGATGACAGCAACACCGCGACGCTTGAGGTGAGCCAAAACGTTTTGGGCGAGGGCATGGCGTCGATACCGAGCCAGGCCACACCCTGGTAAGCCAAGTGGTAGCCCCCCATGAGTCCAACCCCCCAGAGCAGCACACCATAAATCAACACAGGCAGCACGGTGATTTTGTAGCTGCGCAAATTAAAGAAACACATCACCTGCGTTGCGTCTCCCCAGTGGTACAGACTCAGCCAAACGAGCACCCCAGCAGCGGTGCTTGCCACTTCCGTGTGCGTGCTAAAGAGCTGGGCAATGGGTGCGCTCATGGTGAGCATCAGCAAGCTCAAGACCGCTGAGGTGCACCAGATGCATAAAAACCCTTGCTGCATCACCATTCGCGCCTTGACGGGGTCCTTGGCGCCCAACCAAAAGCTCACCCTGGCACTCGTGGCGATGGCAAACGACATGGGGGTCATCCACAAGAGCGCCGCCGTGCTCGAGGTGATTTGGTGCGCAGCGGCATTCACCGTGCCTTGGCGTGCGATAAAGAGGGCCATCAATGTGAAGGACGTCACCTCCACGGTGACCGATACCGCATTGGGCAGGCCAATGCGCAAGAGGGCCAACAGTCGCTGGGGGTCGGGCTTTTCCAAGGCTTGCCAAATGCGGTAAGGGTGGTACAAGGTTTGGGTTTTCAACAAGTAGAGGCCAAGCAAGACCATCCAAGCGTTCACAATAAAGGTTGCCCAAGCGCAACCCACCACCCCCAGCGGCTCGGTGCCCAACACGCCAAAGGTCAGCGCAATGGACAAAGGAATTTTGGCCAGCAGCCCCGCGAGCTGCACCCAAGTCACCAGTTTGGGTCGTCCCAGGCTTTGGTTCAAGGTGCTGAACATGCGGAAAAAAAGTGCCAGCGGTAGCCCCAAGGCCAAGACCGAGAGGTAGTCGCTCACGTCGCCTCTCAGACCTTCAGGCACATGGGTCCATGACAAAATCAAACTCGGACTCATCAGCATGGTCACACCCAGTACCGAGGCTGCCATGAGAAGGTACAGACCTTGCCTGAATTGTCGGCCCACCTCAAGGGGTTTTTGCGCACCATGCATCTCCGCCAAGGTGGGCAGCAAAGACTGCAACACCCCCATCAAGGCGATGAAGACACTCACATAAACGGCCGAACCCACTGACAAAGCAGCCAAGGCGCGTTGGTCGTAACGGCCTGCGACCAAGGTGTCGGTGATGCTAAACGCCATCACGGCGAGTTGACCCACCAAGATGGTGCTCGCATGCTTGAAGAGGAGGCGACGCTCCTCTTTTTTACTCATGAGGAACTCGGTGCGAGACTCGCATCATGAGGGCCATTGGCTTTGGGGTCTTCGGGGGCGTGCGTCCCAGCGGGCTCACTTTCAGCGGGCTTGTCTCGCTGAAAGACATCCATGTCTTCGTTGTCGAGGTAGGAGCGGTGCAGGGTCTGGACCAAGTGCCAGCCCAGTTTTCTTTGATCTTCAATGGCTTGTGCATTATTTTGTAAGGACTCGAGCAAAAGCCATTCGCAGTGCCCATTGAGTGGCTCTTGAGCCGCTTTGATCACGAGGTCACTGTGGAGCTCAAAGGCACTGATTTGTGCCAAGTTCAAGCCCTGAACTTGCAAGCATCGATCGGGTTTGACCAATTGCGTGACTTGGTGAACCAGGGGCTGATAGCTCCGGGCGTAGTCCAATAAAGGCAGCCACAGGCTCATCAACAGCAACCAGCAAAGGGAGGCGCCTGAGGCTGGGAGCACCAAGCTCTTCCACAACGCTTTTCTGTGTTTGCCAGCACGCCATCTCACCAGCGCAATCCAAGTGAATGTGGCGACCAAGGCCAGGGTGAAAGCCAGCAGACCAAAGCTCGGTTCAAAGCCAGGCAAGAGGCGTTTCACGTTGGCCGCGGGTTGTTTGGGCCATCCGGTTTGCATGGCCAGCCACACCACCCAGATGATGAAGGCGCAGCCGCTGAAGAATATCAACGTGAACCAATCAATGAGCGCACTCACGCTCCTCTTTAAGGTCGGCAAGGCGAAGGCGGCCAACGTGGCCAAGGCGGGAAGGCTCAAGAGCAAAATCCGCTCGGCAGGCACACTCGCGATGGCTGCCAGCACAAAAATAGCGGTGAAAAAGAGGGGTAAAACAACGTGGCGGCTCCAGTGCAAGGCCAGCCAATGCTCCCGCCATCGCCACAGCGTCCACAAGGCCAAGGGCCAGGTCGGCCAGGTGAACCACAGTCCCAAGCGCAAGAGTCCATGCCACTGGGCCCACTGAGATGGCGGTAGGGCTAAACGCCACTGGAACAAGTCATGGGGACAAACCAGGGCCACGCTCACCGCCACTCCTGCATACTGCCAGGCCGAAGTTCTGGGCGAGTCCAAGGCCGTGTCCGCGGCCATCAATAGCCCGCAACCGAGCCCCATCAATAGCGCCAAGGTGGGGGCGCCTGAAAAACTCAGCCCCAAAAGCGCCATGCCCCACGACACCATACCCTGGCGAGGATGAAACGGCAACACCGCCACCGCGTAAAACGCCAGGCAAACAAAACACCACTGCGCCAGCATGGGTGTGGCCTCATGGGTGGGTTGTGCCAGCCCCAAGGTCGCCAAGAGCGCCAAAAGACCCGCATCGGCGATGGCTTTGGCATAGTCTTGCTCATTGGCTTGTCCACCAAAGGCAAAGGCCACGGGTTGGGCGCGTCGTCCTTTGGCAAAGTAAAAGGACGCATACCAGTGGGCGCACAAAGCACCCACGAGCAAAGCCAAAAAAGGAATTCGGGCGGCATGGGCGGGGTCCAAGAAGCCTGAGAACAGCCGAATAAAAAGGGCACCCATCCAGTAAGGCAGCAAGGCTGAGAGCTCTGGGCTTTGTCCCATGAAGCTGGGGTGCCACCAATCGCTGTGGCCTTGCGCCAAAGACAGCATGAACCCAAGGCTCGTGAGGTCAACAGACTTCCAAGATTCACGAAACCAAAACCCGGGCAGCACATAGGCCAAACAAAAAATGGCCACCGCCAGCCTGGGCAGTGGGCGCACACTTTCTTGGGTGACGATGGCGGGGGAGGGTGGGTTCACGTCGTTGCAGAAGTCTGGGGTGTGTGGCAGGCCACGGTCTGGTGTCGAGCGCGGGTATCGAAGGCTTGGCTAGAAAAAAATAAAGGCAGCGCGTTTGATCGGGCTGCCTTGTGTGGTGACGCGGTGGGGGCTGAGAAAGCCCGCACCGCGCACAGGTTCAAACGATGCAAATTTACTTGGCAGCCGTTTTACCGTACTTGTTGCGAAATCTCTCGACGCGTCCGCCCATGTTGTCCACGGATTTCTGTGTGCCCGTGTAAAAGGGATGGGACTCACTGGAGGTGTCCAATTTGTAAAGGGGCAACTCGCGACCATCATCCATTTTGATCATCTCTTTGGT
>CAISQQ010000465.1 GCA_903887655.1 uncultured Burkholderiales bacterium | reverse complement strand
GGGGCACTTGCGCGAGCAAAGACGGCGTGAGTGTGGGCTCGTGGGCTGGTGCTTGAACGGGTGCTTGAACGGGTGCTTGAACGCCCGCTTGAGGAGCCAAGGCGGCAGGCGCTGGGGTGACGGGAGAAGCCGCTGCTGGCGCTGGCGCTGGCGGGGCCGCTACCGGGGCTGCCGCCTGGACCGTTGCCTGGCCCGTTGCTTTAGGGCTTGCGGGCGAAGCCTCCGAGGACGCCACACTGACCAAAGCGAGCACACTGCCTTCTTTGACCCGGTCACCCAATTTCACTTTGAGCTCACTGATCACCCCTTTGACGGAGGAGGGAATCTCCATGGATGCCTTATCGGACTCCACCGTGATCACGGACTGCTCAACCTCGATGGTGTCGCCCACTTTGACCAACATCTCAATGACAGCCACGGATTCAAAATCCCCAATGTCAGGTACTTTTAATTCAACCGTACTCATGCAGTGTCTCCTGAAATTAGGCGTTCAATGGATTGATTTTTTCGGTATTGATTTGGTACTTCTCAATGGCCTCCAGCACCTTGGCAGCAGGCACAGCGCCGTCGTCGCTCAGGGCCTTCAAAGCGGCCAAGACGATGTAGTGGCGATTGATCTCAAAGTGCTCTCGCAAGCGCGAGCGGAAATCGCTGCGACCAAAGCCATCGGTGCCCAAGACCTTGAAGCTACGGCCCTTGGGGATGAAGGCTCGAATTTGTTCGGCATAGGACTTCATGTAGTCTGTCGAGGCGACCACGGCACCTTCATGCCCGCCGAGCTGAGAAGCCACAAACGAGGTCCGAGGTGCTTGGTCTGGGTGGAGCAAATTCCAGCGATCCACTTCTTGACCTTCGCGCGCGAGTTGATTAAAGCTCGGGCAACTCCAGACATTGGAGACCACGCCAAAGTCTTTTTTCAGCAAAGCCTGTGCGGCAATCGACTCGCGCAAGATGGTGCCTGAACCGAGCAAATTCACCCGCGGGGCTTTCTTCGCGCCTTCGCCGGCACTGAGCAAATACATCCCCTTGATGATTTCTTCTTCGGTCCCCACTTTGAGCCCTGGCATGGGGTAGTTTTCATTGAGTAAGGTGATGTAGTAAAACACATTTTCTTGTTTTTCCACCATGCGCTTTAAGCCGTCTTGCATGATCACGGCCACCTCATGGGCGAAGGTGGGGTCGTAGCTCAAACAGTTCGGGATGGTGCCCGCCAGGATGTGACTGTGTCCGTCCTCGTGCTGTAAGCCCTCGCCATTCAAGGTGGTGCGCCCAGACGTCCCCCCGAGCAAAAACCCGCGCGCTTGCATGTCACCCGCAGCCCAGGCCAAGTCGCCAATGCGCTGAAAGCCAAACATGGAGTAATAGACATAAAACGGAATCATGATGCGGTTGTTGGTGGAGTACGACGTTGCCGCCGCAATCCAAGAGCTCATACCCCCAGCTTCATTGATGCCTTCTTGCAAAATCTGACCCGCTTTGTCCTCTTTGTAGTACATGACCTGGTCTTTGTCGACGGGGGTGTACTGCTGGCCTGCGGGGTTGTAAATACCCACTTGCCGAAAGAGACCCTCCATGCCAAAGGTTCTGGCCTCATCGACCAAAATGGGCACGACACGCGAGCCCAAGGCGGGGTCGCGCAAGAGTTGCGTGAGAAAGCGCACATAGGCCTGGGTGGTGGAGATCTCGCGCCCTTCAACCGTGGGCTCTAAAATTGACTTGAAGGTCTCCAAGGCAGGAACGGCAAAGGTCTCTTCACTCTTGACACGGCGTGATGGCAAGTAGCCACCGAGTGCTGCACGGCGTTGGTGCAAGTACTGCATCTCCGGCGTGTCATCAGCCGGCTTGTAAAAAGGCAGTGCGGCCAAGTCACTATCGGGCACTGGGATATTGAAGCGATCGCGAAAGATCTTGATGTCTTCGTCGGTGAGCTTTTTAGTTTGGTGAACGGTGTTCTTGCCTTCGCCAATTTTGCCCATACCAAAGCCCTTGACGGTTTTGATGAGCAAGACCGTGGGTTGCCCCTTGTGTTTGACCGCCTTGGCGTAGGCGGCGTAGACTTTTTGAGGATCATGGCCACCGCGGCGCAAATTCCAAATCTCATCGTCGCTCATTTTGGAAACCATCTCAAGAGTCTTGGGGTCCCGGCCAAAGAAATGCTGGCGCACGTATGCACCATCGTTGGCCTTGAAGGCTTGGTAGTCGCCGTCCAAGGTCTCCATCATGATGCGACGCAGCGCCCCATCGTGGTCCTTGGCCAAGAGGCTGTCCCAATTGCTGCCCCAAATGAGTTTGATCACGTTCCAGCCCGAGCCTCTGAATTCGCTCTCAAGCTCTTGGATAATTTTGCCATTGCCGCGCACGGGGCCGTCCAGGCGCTGCAAATTGCAGTTGATCACAAAAATCAAGTTGTCGAGCTTTTCGCGGGCGGCCAAGCCAATGGCCCCCAAAGACTCGACCTCGTCCATTTCACCGTCGCCGCAAAACACCCAAATTTTTCGGTTCTCGGTGTTGGCAATGCCTCTGGCGTGAAGGTACTTTAAAAAGCGAGCCTGGTAGATGGCCATCAGGGGGCCCAGTCCCATGGAGACCGTGGGGAATTGCCAAAATTCGGGCATGAGCTTGGGGTGGGGGTAGCTCGATAAGCCTTTGCCGTTGACCTCTTGTCTGAAATTGAGGAGTTGCTCCTCACTCAAGCGCCCTTCTAAATAGGCACGGGCGTAAACACCAGGCGAGACGTGGCCTTGAATGTAGAGCAAATCGCCGCCGTGGTTTTCGTTTTCCGCATGCCAAAAGTGATTGAAGCCGGCACCAAAGAGATGGGCCAATGAGGCAAAAGAGCCGATGTGTCCCCCCAAATCACCCCCATCCTCAGGGTGATGACGGTTGGCTTTGACGACCATGGCCATGGCGTTCCAACGCATGTAAGCGCGCAACCGCTCCTCGATCTCAATATTGCCGGGACAGACCTCTTCCTCTTCGGTATTGATGGTGTTGGTGTAGCCCGTGTTGGCCGAAAACGGCAAATCAATGCGACTGGCCCGGGCGTGCTCGAGGAGCTGCTCGATTAAAAAATGGGCGCGCTCGGTGCCCTCGGATTCAATGACAGCACTCAAAGCGTCGAGCCACTCGCGCGTTTCTTGGCTATCGCTGTCGTTGAGCGCAAACGTGCGCTGCTCGTTGGGTAAAGCGGACATGACTTGTCTCCTGTGGGCGTGAGGATGGTTTATTTTGAAAGCATTATCACACAAAAGATTTGAATTTCAAATGATGCATTATGTTTTTGTATTATGAAATTTAAGGCCTGTCTTTGAAAAAACCGCCTGCCAGGTGCGTTGAACGCCCAGCGTCTGGCCAGTGCGCCTAAAATGAAAGCATGCCCAGCCTCATGCACACCATTCGCTCCCCTTTGAAAGTCGTTTTGAAGACTTGGACAACGTGGTGGCGCAACCAAAGCCCAAGCCGACAAGACCGGTTTGCCTTGATGGCTCCCTTGACGGCGGTCATCTTTTTCTTTGCCGCCATTGCCACTGCATTTGGCTACTTGCGCTACGAAGAAATCTTGCGCGAAGAGGAAACGGTCAGGCGTGACATCGAGTATGCGCAGCAGCGCCTGAGGATTCGACTCTTGGAGCGCCAAGAGCAAGTGCAGCGCTTGTCACGCGATATTGCTTCGGGCGAAGTGTCCAACTTGGATTTTCTCAAAGAGGCCGGCTCCATCGTCGCCCACTACCCTGAGGTGTCGGCAGTGAGTTGGCTAGACGCCAAAATGCGCGTGAAATACTCCTATGCTGGCCCTGGGGTTCAAAACCCCCAAATCCACCTCTTGGGCGACGCGCTCAAAACGCCCAGTTTGATTCGGACCTTTGAATGGGTCAAAACCCGCGGACAAATTGCCTACGCGCCTCCCAGCAGCCTTGACGCGCCAAGACAAGACTCGGAGCCACAACTCCAACTCTTTGTGCCTTTCATCATCAAAGGCAACTTCAACGGTGCTTTTTTGGTCGAGTACAAGATCGATGGACTCATGCGCTTTGTCGTCCCTCCAGAAGTCATTGAGCGCGTTGCCTTGTCCATTTGGGACGCCAATGAGCACTTGCTCACGGGTCAGGTGATCAAGCCGAGTCTGCGTGCCGCTTACTTGGCACCCTGGATCAAGCCACCCTACCATTACGAGGTACCGATTGCCCCCGTGGGCAGCGGCTTGATCCTCAAAGCCCAAGCGTTTCGCACCTCACAGGGGGTGATTGGCAATGGCCTGTTTTGGATGATCACGTTCTTGAGCCTGCTCACCGCTTGGATGCTCATTGGCACTTGGCGCCACACCCGGCGACGCCTTCAAGCCCAGCAGGCTTTGGTGGCCGAGACCAATTTCAGGCGTGCCATGGAAAACTCGGTGCTCACGGGCATGCGCGCCATGGACATGAATGGCTGCATCACCTATGTCAACGCAGCGTTTTGCCAAATGACCGGTTGGTCGGAGCTCGAACTCGTGGGTCAATACCCCCCTTTTCCCTACTGGCCAGATGCAGACCGCGAGGTCTTGGCCGCCAAATTGGCCGAGGAACTCAGTGGCAACCACACCCAAACGGGTCTGCAAGTGCGGGTCAAACGCCGTGACGGCACGCTCTTTGATGCGCGTCTTTATGTGTCCCCCTTGATCGACGCCAAAGGCTCCCAGTCGGGTTGGATGACCTCCATGACCGACATCACCGAGCCCAATCGGATTCGTCAACAGCTCTCGGCCTCCTACGAGCGCTTCACCACCGTCTTGGAAGCGCTCGACGCCTCGGTTTCGGTCACCCCCATTGGTTCGAGTGAAATGCTCTTCACCAACAAGCTCTATCGCCAATGGTTTGGTGCCAAAAGTGAAGGCCATTTGCAAATGATCGAGGATGCTTTCGAATCCATTCAGATGATGAACAATTTAGCGCAAGATGCGGATGACTTGGCGGGTCTGCCCTCGCAAAATTTGGAGCGCAGCTTTTCTGAAAACGCTGAAATCTTCATCCCCAGCTTGGCCAAGTGGATTGAGGTTCGATCGCGCTACTTGAATTGGGTTGACGGGCGCTTGGCGCAAATGATCATCGCCACCGACATCACCCCACGCCGACAAGCCGAAGAGCAGCAAGCCCAACAAACCGAGCGAGCCCAGTCCTTGAGTCGCTTGGTGACCATGGGCGAGATGGCCTCCAGCGTCGCGCATGAACTCAACCAACCGCTCACCGCCATCAGCAACTACTGCACCGGCATTGTCTCGCGCATCAAGAGCGGACAGCTGCGCGAGGATGATCTTTTGCTGGCGCTGGAGAAAACCTCCCACCAAGCCCAGCGTGCGGGCCAGATCATTCAACGCATCCGCAGTTTTGTCAAACGCAGTGAGCCCAACCGCAGCTTGGCCAACATCGGCATGATTGTGATGGAAGCGGTCGAGCTCACCGAAATCGAATTCAAACGCCGCCAAGTCAAACTCACCCACTACATCTCGGCCAACTTACCGCCCGTCATGGTTGAGCCCATTTTGATCGAGCAAGTGCTGGTCAATTTGCTGCGCAACTCGGCCGAATCGATTGACAACGCCAAGCGCGACAACCCCCACCGACATGTGGAGATGAAGGTCACGCCTCAGCTGATCGATGCCCAACAGGTGATTGAATTCAAGGTCACCGACTCGGGGCTGGGTCTTGCCCCCGAGGCGCTCGAGCGCCTCTTTGAAGCCTTCTTTTCCACCAAAACCGAAGGCATGGGGATAGGCCTGAATTTGTGCCGCAGCATCGTCGAATCCCACCAAGGACGGATGCAAGCGCAAAACATCTACAATGGCAATGAGGTGATTGGATGCTGCTTTTCGTTTTGGCTCCCGGCTCATGAAGAGTTGGTGACCCCGTAAAGCGATACACTTCAAGGGCTGACATTTTGATTTAACAGGTGAACGGGGACAGATGATGAGCTTGATTCCTAAAAAAGGCACGGTTTATGTGGTCGATGATGATGAGGCCGTGCGCGACTCCTTGCAGTGGTTGCTCGAGGGCAAGGACTACCGAGTGCGTTGCTTTGATTCTGCCGAGACCTTTCTCAACCGATATGACCCCAAAGAAGTGGCTTGCTTGATTGTGGACATTCGCATGGGTGGCATGAGCGGTCTAGAGCTTCAAGAAAAACTCACCGAAAAGAATTCCCCCCTGCCCGTCGTGTTCATCACCGGCCATGGTGACGTGCCCATGGCCGTGGACACCATGAAAAAAGGCGCCATGGACTTCATCCAAAAGCCCTTCAAAGAAGACGACTTGCTCCCCTTGGTCGAGCAGATGCTGGAAAAAGCCAAAGAGACCTTTGCTGGCCACCAACAAGCCGCTTCTCGTGACGCATTGATGTCCAAGCTCACCAGCCGTGAAGCCCAAGTCCTCGAGCGCATTGTGGCCGGTCGGCTCAACAAGCAAATAGCCGACGACCTGGGCATCAGCATCAAAACGGTTGAGGCCCACCGCGCCAACATCATGGAAAATCTCAACGCCAACACGGTGGCCGATCTGCTCAAAATCGCGCTGGGCTCCACGCCCCCCAAAGCCGCCTCTTAAAGCTCACCTGCGTCGCCCCACGCCAAAGCCTCGAGCTCCAGATTGTGCGTCTGGCCTGGAGGCTTTCCTTTTGGGCTCAAGGTGTCCCAGTCCCTCATTCCCTCATTCCCTCATTCCCTCATTCCCTCAGTGCCCCAGTCGCCCAGCTCACCAAGAGCCCCCCATTTTCCACCCTCTACAGTTCGTTAACAAACCACCACCCTAGCCATGAGCGCACACATCATTGACGGCAAACAACTCTCGCACACCCTCAGACGTGACTACGGACAACGGGTGAACCGGTTGATCGAGCAAGGCCTCAAGCCGGGACTGGCCGTGGTCTTGGTGGGCCAACACCCAGCAAGCCAGGTGTATGTCAAAAACAAGGTGCTCGCCTGCGAAGAAATTGGCATGCACTCCTTGCTGCTGAAATTTGAAGCGGACATGAGCCAAGCACAGTTGCTGCAAGAAATTGATCGCCTCAACCACGACACCAGCATTCACGGCATTTTGGTGCAGCTCCCCTTGCCAGCTCAAATCGACCCCCAAGCGGTGATCCAAGCCATCTCCCCGCACAAGGATGTGGATGGCTTTCACTTGGAGAGCGCAGGCGCTTTGATGTGCGGGGCACCCAGTTTTTGGCCCTGCACACCGCACGGTTGCCTCCAAATGCTCGACGCCATTGGCTTTGAGTTGGGGGGCAAGCATGCGGTGGTCGTGGGCCGCTCCAACATCGTGGGCAAGCCCATGGCGTTGATGCTATTACAAAGGAACGCCACCGTCACCATTTGCCACAGTCACACTCGCGACCTCAAAGCCCAGACCTTGCAAGCGGACGTGCTGGTGGCGGCGGTGGGCATGCGCCACTTGATAAAAGCCGACATGGTCAAGCCCGGTGCCGTGGTGCTCGATGTGGGCATGAACCGAGACGAGATGGGCAAATTGTGCGGCGATGTGGACTTTGACGCGGTCAAAGAAGTGGCCTCCTACATCACCCCGGTACCCGGTGGCGTCGGGCCCATGACCATCACGATGCTGCTGGCCAACACCTTGGACGCGGCGCAAGCTGCCCTCACCCACCCCAACTCGAGAGTGTGACTCAGACCGTGATCTCCAACAACACCCTGCCCTCAGAGACCTCCAACCCGTTGCTGGACTTCAGCACCCCGGCGCGTTTTGATGACGTGCGCGCCGAGCACATTGAGCCCGCCATGGACACGCTCATTGAGCGAGCGCAAGAGGCGCTCGCGCGTGTCACCTCCTCAACTTTCAAATCCGATTGGGATGGCATGGAGCGCCTCCTCGATGTGCCGGTGGAGCACTTGAGTCGCGCCTGGGGCATGATCAACCACTTGAATGCCGTCATGGATTCAGCCCCCCTGCGTCAAGCCTACAACCAAGTGCTGCCCAAAGTCACGGAATTTTGGACACAGCTCGGCTCCAACGAGGACTTGTTCGCCAAATACGCGGGCGTGGCGCCTGAGGGCTTACACCCACACGCACAACACGCCTTGAAGTTGGCGCTTCGCAACTTCATTTTGGGTGGCGCGCAACTGAAAGGACAAGACAAAGAGGACTATGCCAAGCTGCAAGAGCAACTCGCGCAATTGACCCAAAAATTCAGTGAAAACGTGCTCGATGCGACCGATGCTTGGTTTTATCTGGCGGACCTGTCGGAGCTCACGGGCTTGCCAGACGACGTGATTGAAGCTGCCCGAGAAGCCGCAAGCGCTCAAGGCCAAGCGGGTTACCGT
>CAISQQ010000464.1 GCA_903887655.1 uncultured Burkholderiales bacterium | reverse complement strand
GTCTTCATTTGGAAATTATATTTGATGGTCGATATGTAACTTGAAAAGAAATTAATTGCACCTTCAATATAACTTAGTTCAGATCTGGTCGCAAGCATCTCTCTTTGCTGGAGACCAATTGGGCGCAAAGTCAAACCATCAAAATTCAAATCTAAAATCAAAACGGCTCATCGCCCACCGCTCACCGCGCTTCGAATTGAAGCATCGCTCGATTTGAGAAACGCTGGACGGGCCACCGTTGGGCTGTCGCTTCCATGGGCCTTTGGGCCCGCCCTGGGGTTCATCAAGCCGACGCAATCTTTGGGTAAGATCAATAAAAAAGTTTTCTGGCTTTGATGCCAAGAAAAACCCCACTTTTCGCCCTCCCTGAATCAAGTCCTTTTTCTGCGGTTCAGTCACTTTTGATGGGGCGCTGGATAATGCCGAAGTTGCCCCTTTTGATTGCGAAGTTCATGATCTCTCAACGCCCCGCCATGCCCACCTCAGTCACCCCCATCCGCCCAGACCCTGCCCCGGCCTCGTCGAGCAACTTGGTGGGCCAATCGGGGCGGGCCAGGCCGTCGCCCATGTTGGCCATGCTGATCGTGGCTTTGGTGGTGACCTTGTACTGGTGGTACCCCAACTGGAAAGCATGGCTCTTGACGGCGCCATTGAATCCCCCCGTGGCTCAAGACGGCAAGTCTGGTCCAGGTGGGTCGGGGGGGCCTGGTGGACCAGGTGGGCCCAGGGCCGGTGGTGGATTCGGGGGCTTTGGCGGTGGGTTTGGGGGAGGAGGTCGGCCCCAACCGGTGAGTGCGGCCAGCGTTCAAAGCATGGACATCAATTTGAGCCTCAACGCCATTGGCACCTTGACGGCCATGAACACCGCCATCGTGCGCTCCAAAGTGGACGGTGAGCTCAAAGCCATCCGTTTCCAGGAAGGCAAAATGGTCAAGGCCGGCGAGGTGCTCGCGGAGGTGGACTCCAGGGCTTATGACGTGGCATTGGCCCAGGCCTTGGGTCAGCTCAACAAAGACACGGCTTTGCTTCACAACGCGCAGTTGGATGCCAAGCGCTACAAAGAATTGTGGGCCCAAGACGCCATCGCCAAGCAGCAACTCGACACCCAAGAGGCCTTGGTCAAGCAACTCGAAGGCACCGTGCAAACCGACCAAGCCCAAGTCGACTCGGCCAAACTCAACGTCAGCTACACCAAAGTGACGGCACCGATCGAGGGGCGTTTGGGCCTGAAAAGCGTCGATTTGGGCTCCTTGGTCCGAAGTTCAGATCCCGCGGGCATCGTCACCATCACCCAGACCCAGCCGATGGCCGTGGTGTTCTCGGTCCCTGAGTCCCAGGTGGCCTTGATCCAAAAGAAATTGAGCGCCAACGCGACCCTCCCCGTGGTGGCCTACGACCGAGACCTGCGCCAAGTCTTGGCCAAAGGCCGCTTACTCACGACCGACAACGCCATCGATGTGACGACCTCGACCTTGAAGGTCAAGGCGATCTTGGACAACAAGGAGGGGAGACTCTTTCCCAATCAATTCACCAACGTCCAACTCCAACTCGATGTGCTCAAAAACACCTTGGCCGTGCCGGCGAACGCCATTCAGCGCGGCAGCATTGGCACCTTTGTGCTCTTGGTCAAAGAAGACAAGAGTGTCAAAACCATCAAAGTCAACGTCTTGGCGTCCCAAGACAGCTTCCAAGCCATTGAGGTGCTTCAAGGGGCCCTTCAAGCCGGCGACTTGGTGGTCACCGATGGGGCCGATCGACTCAGAGACGGCGGGCGAGTCGAGGTGGTCAAACCCACAACGCCAGGTGCTGCCTACAAAAACGACATCCCCCGCGCGGGCCCTGGCAGTGGCGCCAACACTGGCGATGGTGGCCGACCCAGCACTTCGGGTGCAGCGTCTGCTTCACCTGCAGCACGCTCTCCAGGTGCTCCAGGCGCAGCCAACCCCAATGCGTCTCCTGGCCCAGGGGCCGGTGCAGGCAAAGGTCCAGAGGCTGTTGGCGCTGCAGGCGGCGCTGGTGCTGGAGCTGGTGCAGGCGAGGGTGCCGACGCAAGGCCCGAGCGGCCGCGGTGGATGGATCGCCTCCCGCCCGAGGTGGTCGAGCGCGTGAAAGCCATGAGTCCTGAAGAGCGTCGTGCGTTTTTCCAAAAAATGCGCGAACGCCGCCAGCAGCAACAAGGGGAATAAGCCCTTGTTGCTGTCCACCTGTGAAGCCCGATCGAGCAACAGGGTCGCCATGGTCTCCATGGCCCCAGTGATGAGAGCCACCTGCCCATGAATTTGTCGCGCCTTTTTATTCTTCGCCCCATCGCGACCTCGCTCATCATGCTGGCGATCGTGATCACGGGGGTGCTGGCCTACCGGCTCTTGCCGGTGAGCTCCTTGCCGCAGGTGGACTATCCCACCCTTCAAGTCACCACCTTGTACCCAGGCGCCTCCCCGGAGGTCATCACCTCCTCCATCACCGCGCCGCTGGAGCGGCAATTTGGCCAAATGCCAGGACTCGATCAAATGAGTTCGGTGAGTTCAGGCGGCGCCTCGGTCATCACCTTGCGCTTTAGCCTGGACTTGACCCTCGATGTGGCCGAGCAACAAGTGCAGGCCGCCATCAATGCGGGGGGCAATTTGCTGCCCACCGACTTGCCCATGCCCCCCACCTACAGCAAAGTCAACCCAGCCGACGCGCCGATTTTGACGCTCGCGGTGAGCTCGCCCACCTTGCCCATCATCACGGTGCACGACATGGTGGAAAACCGCCTGGCCCAGCGCTTGTCGCAGGTCTCGGGCGTGGGACTGGTGAGTTTGGCCGGATCCAGACGCCCCTCGGTGCGCGTGCAAGTCAACCCCAAAGCCCTGGCGGGCGCAGGATTTACCTTGGAGGATATCCGCACCGCCATCAACACCGCCAATGTCAACGTGGCCAAGGGCAGCTTTGATGGCCCCAATCGAGCCTCGACGCTCG
>CAISQQ010000463.1 GCA_903887655.1 uncultured Burkholderiales bacterium | reverse complement strand
GTCAGGGCCAAGATGAAAGCCCTGCTCATGATTTCCTGAAGATTTCAACTATGGCAAAAAAACTCGGTGTCATCATCGCGCCATAGACCGATGTGGTGGCGTTCACCACGGCGTGGGCATGCGTATCGAAATTACCGCATCAGATGAGCCCTGGCGAGATCTACAACTCGATCTTGGTGCCGATTTCAACCAAGTGGTTGGGATCCACCCGGAAAAAATCGGACGAGCGTGCAGCGTTTTGCATCACCCACACAAACAAGGATTCGCGCCACATCGACATTTGAGGTTTTTCCTTGATCACCAAAGAATCTCTCGCCATGAAGAAGGAGGTCTCCATGGGTGGGCAATCAATACCATGCTCCTCGCGCAGCGCATCCCAGTGTGACGCAATGGCGCTCAAAGTCTTGAATCAACGCGTTGAAATCTCCCAAATGGCGAGAGAGCCTGTCCAAGCGATGCACCACCACGATGTCCACCAACCACCACCACCGGCAAGTACAAGGACCGCTAGGGATCACTTCTTAACGGTCTTTTTGATGGGTCTATGAGGTGGTGATGAACACACCAGACCACACCAGCCGGTCGTCTGATCATTGGACTTGATGGTATCGATCGAGTCCACCACAATCAAAGCGCTTAAAGCTTGATTTCCACCCGTTGGAATTGGAAGTAAACAAGGCGACTGACCCAGGCATACAGCCAAAAAGAAACCATATCCAAGACAAACTGATCCATGTCGTAGGGAAGCTTGCCCAAAGACCAACGCAAATTCCCCAAGCTGACACCGAGCCAAACGGCTCCTGTTAGAAACAGGATTTGAAACACCCTGCTCGAAAATAGGCCCGGAGTCAAAACCATCGCTTGCGCGCAGGCGGTGCAGTGCTCATGCTCGCGCCATAGACCGATGTGGTGGCGCTCACCACATCGTGGGCAGTCGTATCTAAATAAGCGCATCAGACGAGCCCTGGCGAGATCTACAACTCGATCTTGGTGCCGATTTCAACCAAGTGGTTGGGGTCGACCCGGAAAAAATCGGAAGAGCGTGCGGCGTTTTGCATCATCCATACAAACAAGGATTCGCGCCACATCGACATTTGAGGAATTTCCTTGATCACCAAAGAATCCCTTGCCATGAAGAAGGAGGTCTCCATGGGAGGACAGTCAATACCATGCTCCTCTCGCAGCGCATCCATCAGCAAGCCAACATCGGGCGCTTCTTTAAAACCGTAGACAGCGCGCACAAGGTATATCCCTTTGCTCATTTCCTTGACAGAAAGACGTCGATGGTGATTGACGTAGGGGATATCCCAAATGCTCATTTTGAGGAATATGACCTGCTCGTGCAGTATCCGGTTGTGCTTCAGGTTGTGCAGCAAAGCTGGGGGCACAAAATCAATATGCGCAGTGAGGAAGACAGACGTGCCCTCAACGCGGTGAGGCGGATGCTGCAGCAGCGAAGGAATGAAGTCCTCCAAACCAATGCCATTGTTGATGGCCCGTGTGCGCAGCAACTGCCGCCCCTGGTACCAAGTCATCATCAAAAGAAACAAAATACTGGCAATCACGAGGGGGAACCAGCCGCCTTCCAAGATTTTTGCCAAGTTGGCGGCAAAAAAACCGGCATCCACAATCAGGAAGGAGCCCACAATCAAGGTGATGGTGCTGCGGCGCCATTTCCAGCTTTTATGCATGACCACTGCAGACAGCATCGAGGTGATCAGCATGGTGGAAGAAACAGCGATGCCGTAGGCCGTGGCCAAATTGTCGGACTTGCGAAAGAGCAGTGTCACGATCACCACAATCACACACAAAACCCAATTGATAAAAGGCACATAAATTTGACCAATTTCTCGCTCAGATGTATGCACCACCTTCATGCGTGGCACAAACCCCAGCAAAATTGCCTCACTGGTCATGGAGTACGCACCGGAGATACAAGCCTGTGAAGCAATGACCGTGGCAAACGCAGACAATATCACCAGTGGCAGCGTGAGGTATTGCGGCACCATCAAGAAAAATGGATTACTCACCGTCTGGGCGTCTT
>CAISQQ010000462.1 GCA_903887655.1 uncultured Burkholderiales bacterium | reverse complement strand
GCTGTAGAGGCTTGAATTTATTGAGGAAATTTGAGATTTTTTTGACACACAAAAAAGCGTAGTTACGCAGTGTGAAGGTGGCACTCTACCGCTGAGTTAATCGCCCAAGACATCTATTATATCAAAGCGTTAAGCCTTGAGCATCCCGTGTGTTGCTTACATTGGACGCTTTAAGTCAACTCAAGCAGGAGTGGCCTCAAGTGTGCGCCACAATGTCTTGCCTTGACTGGATTTGTCAATTTGGGCGAGAACACCCTCGTGCTGCTGAACTTCTTGTTCACTTGCCAGCAATACTGGCAATTCAAAATGGTGTAACGGTGTGGCATGGCCACTTTCACCAGACATCTCAGCAGAGCTCTCCATGATCAAAGCGTCTTGTCCACGCGTCATGTTCAAGTAGACGTCGGCCAGCAACTCGGCATCAAGCAGCGCACCGTGCAAGGTTCTCGAGGAGTTGTCGACTTCCAAGCGGTCGCACAAGGCGTCGAGGGAGTTGCGTTTGCCCGGGTACATCTCTTTGGCCATGGCCAAGGTGTCGATCACTTTGTGAATGTGGTTGTTCAACTTTGGCAAACCCAATTTCGCGAGTTCACTGTTCAAAAATCCCACATCAAAGGGCGCATTGTGGATGATGAGCTCGCTGCCCGCAATGAAGTCGAGCAATTCTTGCGCGATTTGGTCAAATTTAGGCTTGTCCTTCAAAAACTCATTGGCAATGCCATGAACCTTGAGCGCCTCTTCGTGGCTGTCACGTTCAGGGTTGACGTAGTGGTGCAAATGACGACCCGTGAGTTTACGGTTCTCAAGCTCAACACAACCGATCTCGACAATCCTGTCGCCTTGGTCTGCATACAAGCCCGTGGTTTCTGTGTCCAAGACAATTTGTCGCACGCTTTATACCTTCTTTGAGTTCAAATGATTGTAACGTTGAGCCGACTGACCGCTCGAGTAGGTCGCCCATGCGAGACCGAAAGAACAACGCCCATCCCACCCCAGCAGCAGGGCATGGCGTTGAAGCACCCCAGACCAACTGGCTGTAAAAAGAACAAAAAATACTACTTTTATATCTTTTTTAATTTAATATTGAGCGTAAAATAATTACTTGATCGCCATCCTCACCCACCAGGAGCACTCATGACGACACAAAACGCCTTTTTGGTCAAACAAGCCCTGATCGAACTTTTTGTGAAACGAGACCTGTCTGCCATTGATCGTTACTGGGACACGTCATACATTCAACACAATCCCAGCATTCCAGATGGTCTGGAGCTGTTGAGAGAGATCGTGATGAATCTGCCACGCGAGTTCAGCTATGAGCCAGGAATGGTCGCGGCAGACGGCGAGCTGGTGATGATTCACGGGCGTTACACCGGTTGGGGACCCAAGCCCATCGTCGCGGTGGATGTGTTCTTGGTGAAAAACGCGCGTTTGGTCGAACACTGGGATGTGATGCAAGAAGAAGTGCCCTCCTCCATCACCAAAAGCCAACGACCCATGTTTTGCT
The DNA here is from genome assembly GCA_903887655.1 of uncultured Burkholderiales bacterium. GTDB lineage: Bacteria > Pseudomonadota > Gammaproteobacteria > Burkholderiales > Burkholderiaceae_C > Limnohabitans. The sequence goes on along the minus strand of CAISQQ010000462.1, from coordinate 3,220 downwards.
GGCCACAGTGGAGACCAGAGAATCACTCCACCCTTTGAATCCCGACAGCGCCCTCGTCGACCAGACAACGACCTTTGAAACCACAGATCCTGGGTCAGTGCAATTCTTTGGCGTGGTTGATGGTGTACTTGGGGATCTCGATCACCAACGTCTCAGCCCCCAACACCACTTGGCAACTCAAGCGCGACTGGGCTTCCAAGCCCCAGGCTTGGTCCAACAAATCGTCCTCTTCTTCAGTGGCTTCATTCAAACTCGCCAAGCCTTGTCGCACGATCACGTGACAGGTGGTGCAGGCACAACTTTGGTCACAAGCATGCTCAATGGCCACACCATGGTCGAGCAAGGTCTCACACAAGGTATTGCCGGGCAGGCCTTGGATCTCTCTCCCTTGTGGACAGTACTCGGCGTGGGGAAGTATTTTGATCACGGTCATTTCAAACTCTCAATGTGTTGGCCTCTCAAAGCCTGAAGAATACCTTGGTTCATGCGCTCGGCAGCGAACGCTTCAGTCCCCTTGGCCAAGAGATCGATGCGCTCTTCGATAAGGGCGGCTGAATCGCCTGAACTGGCCTGTTTGAGCTCGAGCATCAAGAGCTCAATCTCGGTTTTTTCTTGGGCACTCAAAATCATGCCATCTTGAGCCAAGGCATTTTGCGTGGCCATGAGTATGCGGTCTGCATCAACTTGCGCCTCCTTCAAGGCCCGGGTCTTCATGTCCACCTCGGCCGTCTCAAACCCCTCTTGCAGCATCTTGGCAATTTGATCGTCACTCAAGCCATAGCTGGGCTTGACTTGAATTTGCGCTTGCACTTGTGTGCTCAACTCCTGCGCTCGCACGCTCAAGAGCCCATCGGCATCAATCGTGAAGGTCACCCGAATTTTGGCGGCCCCTGCGGCCATGGGCGGAATGCCCCTCAATTCAAACCGCGCCAAACTTCGGCAGTCGCTCACCAAGTCGCGCTCGCCTTGCAACACGTGCAGCATGAGCGCCGTTTGACCATCTTGGTAGGTGGTGAAGTCTTGCGCCATGGCGGTCGGCACCGTCTGGTTCCTGGGCACAATGCGCTCAACCAAGCCCCCCATGGTCTCGATCCCCAAGGAGAGGGGCGTGACATCGAGCAGCAGCAAATCGCCCTCGGTGTGGTTGCCCACCAACTGGTTGGCTTGGATGGCCGCACCCAGCGCCACCACCTCATCGGGATTCAAATTGTTAAGCGGTGCTTGGCCAAACCAAGTCTGCACACTGCGTTGAATTTGCGGCATCCGAGTCGACCCCCCCACCATCACGACACCGTTCAAATCCTTGGGCTTGAGCTTGGCGTCTTTCAAAGCGCGCTCACACGCTTGAAGGGTTTTTTGAGTCAAGGCTTGGGTGAGCGCTTCAAACGTCTCGCGGCTGACCTCCAAGTCGATGATCCCGCTCGAGAGCTCTGCATAAAAACGTGTCGTCAAGTCCACACTCAAGCGCTCTTTGACGGCGCGCGAAGTCTTGAGCATGAGCGACTTGTCGCTGGCCGATTCTGCCCGCCAGCCCACTTCATTGAGCACCCAGTCAGACAAGCCATGGTCATAATCATCGCCGCCCAAGGCAGAATCCCCCCCGGTGGCCAACACTTCAAAAACACCTTGGCTCAAGCGCAAAATGGAAATATCAAAGGTGCCGCCTCCAAGGTCATAAACCGCAAAGAGGCCCTCACTGCCTTGGTCCAACCCATATGCAATGGCCGCGGCTGTGGGTTCGTTGATGAGGCGCAAAACCTCCAACCCGGCAAGCTTGGCCGCGTCCTTGGTGGCTTGGCGCTGTGCGTCGTCAAAATAGGCCGGCACCGTGATCACAGCGCCAGTGATGTCGTCATCCCAGCTCTCTTCAGCCCTCTGGCGCAGGGCCGCCAAGATCTCCGCACTCACCTCCACAGGAGTCTTGACCCCTTCCAGGGTTTGAATTCCCACCATGCCTGGCAGATCCACCAAGGCCACGCTCCAGCGTTGGGCGTGCGGCAAGTCGGCCAAGGTTCTGCCCATCAAGCGCTTGACCGAGGTCACGGTGTTTTGCGGATCGGCACTGGCAGCATCCGAGGCCAAGTGGCCAATCGCGCGGCGACCCTTGGGTAAATATTGCACAACCGAGGGCAGCATCACCCGCGAGTCTTCGTCAGGCAAACACTCGGCCACTCCGTGCCTCACGCTCGCCACCAAGGAATGGGTGGTCCCCAGATCAATCCCAATGGCGATGCGCCGTTGGTGTGGATCCGGGGCACGACCCGGTTCAGAAATTTGTAATAGAGCCATGGGATGGGGTCAAAGTGAAAGTTTAATGTCGCGGCGATCCAGCACCGATTGCTCAAAGCGCTCGAGAAACATCCAAGCACGCACTTGAGCGCTCGCTGCTTGGGCATCGAGCGGGGGGTCTGAATCCAACAGCCTCACCACCTCCAGCTTCGTGGTCTCGATTTGAGTTTGGACCCAGCGCTCGATGGCCTCAAAATCCGCTGCAGTGCTCGCCTCGTCCAGGGCCTCTCGCCAGGTCATTTGCTCCATGAGAAATGCGCTGGGCATGGCGGTGTTGGTTTGGGCATGGATCTCCACACCATGCAAGTGGCACAAATAGGCGGCACGGCGCAAGGGGTCTTTGAGCCGTTGATAAGCCTCATTGATGCGAGTCGACCACTGCAGTGACAAGCGTTTGGCCGCTTCGCCTTGCATTGAAAAACGATCTGGATGGGCCATTTTTTGAAGTGAACGCCAGCGCTCGATGAGCAACTCTGCATCGAGCTCAAAGCGCCTGGGCAACTGAAACAGCACAAAGTCATCGCTTTGCAGCAAAGTCGATGAATTCAAGGAAATGGAAGGGGTGTTCATGCCAAAGTAAGGGGTCGGGGTCGCTGGTCCACAAGGTGCGGGTTCATCAAGACGGGGACATAGCGCTGCTCAAGTGTGCAATGGTTGGCTTGGGGTGGAGTGAGGTGAGGTGGCCGTGAGTTTCAATCGATCTTCAAGGACCAGCCGATGAGTCTCACCGAGCGGCCAACCCAAATTCATAGCCAGCCCGCGAGCGCGAGCAGCAGCCTAAACCCGGAAGGACTCTCCACAACCACAGCGGTCACGCTCATTGGGGTTATTGAAACGAAAACCCTCATTCAAACCCTCCTTGACGAAATCGAGTTCTGTGCCTTGCAGATAGGCCAAGCTTTTGGGGTCCACGAGCACCTTCACACCCAGG
>CAISQQ010000461.1 GCA_903887655.1 uncultured Burkholderiales bacterium | reverse complement strand
AATCATACCCAGCGGCGTTGAGTCGAGTGAAGTCACCTTGGCTGAAGCCAGAATTGCACTGCATCTGCATTGGCAGCATCTCAGCAGACCTGCAGATGACCTTATTCGCAAATGCATTGCATGGACATGGCGCGTCAAATTGTCACTCTCCATTGAGCGTGATTTATTCGCCAAACTTAAAGAACAATCTGAAGGGATTGCCATCAAAGTCTTTGCAGACAACTTGCGGGACTTGCTACTGGCAGCGCCCGCTGGACCCAAGGCAGTCATGGGATTGGATCCAGGTATACGCACGGGCGTCAAAGTGGCTGTCATCGATGCGACTGGCCGGCTTGTTGAAACTGCCACTGTTTATCCTCATGAACCACGTCGGGACTGGGAAGGCTCCTTACATACACTGCGCCAACTTTGTCAAAAACACAATGTAGAGCTCATTGCCATTGGTAATGGGACAGCCAGTCGTGAAACCGACAAGCTTGCAGGTGAGGTCATCAAACAACTTCTAACGTTATCAAACACGCCTACACCGATTAACAAAGTGGTCGTGAGCGAATCTGGGGCCTCTGTTTATTCGGCCAGTGAACTCGCTTCGCAAGAAATGCCCGACGTCGATGTGAGCCTTCGTGGAGCGGCTAGCATCGCCAGACGGCTACAAGACCCATTGGCTGAACTGGTGAAAATTGATCCTAAATCCATTGGGGTTGGTCAATACCAACACGATGTCAATCAGCTTGAATTGAGTCGTACGTTGGGTGCGGTGATTGAAGATTGCGTAAACGCTGTTGGGGTTGACCTCAATACAGCCAGTGTGCCCCTACTCTCGCACGTTTCAGGTCTGAGCAAAAGCGTTGCACAGTCCATGGTTCGTTGGCGCGAAAAAAATGGTGCTTTTGCAAATCGGCAACAGCTCCTGAGTGTGACCGGTTTGGGGGGTAAAACTTTTGAGCTGGCCGCCGGATTCTTAAGAATTCGTAATGGCAATAACCCACTGGATATGACCGGAGTCCACCCTGAAACTTACCCTGTTGTCGAACATATCTTGGTTAAAACAGGCTCTGCGATTCAGGAACTGATGGGGCGCACGGAAAAGCTCAAATCGCTGTCACCCTCTGATTTTGTTACCCCACAATTTGGTGTGATGACCATCAAAGATATTTTGCTCGAATTGGAAAAGCCTGGACGTGATCCGCGCCCTGATTTTCAAGTAGCGAGGTACAGCGAAGGCGTCGAAGACATCAAGGACCTAAAAGTTGACATGATTTTAGAAGGAACAGTCAGCAACGTTGCCCAATTCGGGGCTTTTGTTGACCTCGGTGTGCATCAAGATGGCTTGGTTCACGTGAGCCAATTGGCCGACAAATATGTCACAGATGCTCGCGAAATCGTCAAAACAGGCGATGTTGTCAAAGTCAAAGTTTTAGAAGTGGACATCAACCGAAAGCGCATTAGCTTGACGATGAAAATCTCTCATAAAACAGACTCGCGATCGACTGCAGGGGTTAACAAGTT
>CAISQQ010000460.1 GCA_903887655.1 uncultured Burkholderiales bacterium | reverse complement strand
CCTTGCTGGACTACAACGAGGCCATTGCGCAGTTCCCCTCCACCGCGCTGGCCCGGGTTTTGAAATTCAAACCAGGCGGTGTGATCCATTTTGAGCTCGAACCCCCAGTGGCAGACCAGGCGCAGTCGCCCTTGTTTGATGAGCAGGACGGTCGGCTTTGAGAGGCGCTCCCACGTCAAAAGGAATTGAGCCCAGCAGCACAGGAACATCACTGCCTTTGTGGCAACTCCTAGGGGCCACGGCACGCGCCTTGGGTGAAGTCCAAAGCGGACACTCGAGCACGCAAATCCTCAAAGGCCTGGATGCGAGGTTGAAGCCTGGCGTGCAGTCGCTCTTGTTCTTGGCCTTGCGCCAGTGGGGCCGTGCCAGCGTCATTCGAAGCCTCTTGGTCAGTAAAAAACCGCCTGTCGCGGTCGACCAGTTGCTGTGCACGGCGCTCGCCTTGGTGTGCGCGGGAGAGGTGAGTCCCTATGAGCCCCACACCCTCGTGAACCAAGCGGTGGAGGCGGCCAAAAAACAATTGAACACCAAACCCCAAGCGGCGTTTTTGAACGCGGTGCTGAGGCGTTTTTTGCGCGAAAAAGACACCTTGATGCAGCAGGCCTTGGCCACCGAGCTTGGGCGCTACAACCACCAAGACTGGTGGGTGGCCAAGCTCAAACAACAATACCCCAAGGATTGGCAGGACTTGTTGGAGCGCGCGCAAACGCCTCCGCCCATGATGCTTCGGGTGAATGCGAGCAAGATGAGCCGCCAAGCGTATGCGGAAAGTTTGGCGCAGCAGGGCATGGCCTCGGCGCCCATCCCCGGCACCGAGATGGGTTTGGTGCTCGCTCAAGCGTCTCGGGTGGAAGGGCTGGCGGGTTTTCGTGACGGGTGGTGCTCGGTGCAAGACGGGCACGCCCAGTGGGCCGCACCGCTGCTGCTCGACGCCACCGATGCAATCGATGATTCCGAGGCTCAAGCCTTCACGATCTTGGACGCCTGCGCTGCCCCTGGGGGCAAGACCGCCCATTTGCTCGAGCGTTTGGCCGCCCATGCGCCCGCGTTGGCCCGGCGGCGAGTGGAGCTCCATGCGCTCGAGATCGATGAGGAGCGCGCGCACAGCATTGAGCTCAATTTGAACCGCTTGGGCCTTTGGGGTCCAGGGCAGTCCAGCGCCGCTTCTTTGGCCGCACCCCACACTTCACCCCACGCCGAACCTGATTCCGAACTTCCAACTGAATCTCTGGCGCCTCGCGCTGCCGGTCATGGCCCCACCTGGGTGCAGCTCTGGGTGGGTGATGCGGCGGTGGGGTCCTCTTGGTACCCGCTTCGTCGCCAAAGGACGGGCCAAGAGATCCTCCCCCAGCCCGAGCTCTTTGATGCGATTTTGCTTGACGCGCCTTGCTCGGCGTCGGGCATCGTTCGCCGCCACCCCGATATCCGCTGGCTCAGGCGCGAGGCCGACATCCCTCAACTCGTGGCCCAGCAAAAACGGCTTTTGAGGGCGCTTTGGCTCCGACTCAAGCCCGGTGGCATCTTGGTCTATTGCACCTGTTCGGTCTTTCACGAAGAGGGCCAGGGGCAGATTGATTCGTTTCTTCAGCACAACAGTCAAGCCACTTTAAGACCATCGCCCGGACATTTAATTGCCTCAACAACGCCGTTGGAGCCGAGTCTCTTGGACAATCGGTCGTGTGACCAAGATGGCTTTTATTACGCAGTACTTCAAAAAAATGCACCGCTTTGAGGGGTGCAGGTCGTTGGGCGCGCGGTTGTCGGAGCTCAAGCGTTGGGGCACGACCTCTTTGCACTTGGCCCTGTTGGCCCTCTTGGCCCTCTTGCCCCTGAGTGCTTCGGCGCAGTTCGCCCCCGCCCCCACGGTGCAGGTGGCGGATTTGACGCTCGAGCGGGTCGACGACGCTTACCTCTTGTCCACCACCTTGGGCTTTGAGTTGCCCACCCCCGTGGAGGAGGCCTTGAACAAAGGGGTGGCGCTTTATTTTCTGTCCCAAGCCGAGGTCTTCAAAGAGCGCTGGTATTGGTATGAAAAATCCGTCGCCTTGCAAGAGCGCCACTACCGGCTCTCCTACCACCCCTTGTCTCGCCAGTGGCGACTGCTCTCCTCTTCCAAGCCCATCCCCAATTCGGGGCTTGGTGTCACGCTGGGGGTCGCTTATGACGACTTGCAAGGGGCCTTGTTCGCCGTCAAACGCCTGAGCAACTGGCGCTTGGTGAACGCCGCAGACATTGAGAGTGGCGCCAAATACCACGTGGACTTTCGCTTCAAACTCGATTTGACCCAGTTCCCCAGGCCCTTGCAAATCGGCACCTTGGGCGACAGTGAATGGAATTTGAGTGCCACCAAGAGTGTGCGCTTGACGCCCGAGCCCAGCAAATGACCCAGGCTCCCACCGAAGGCTTCTCAACCAAGGCCTTGAGTTGGGCTTTTGGGGTGGGGGTGTTCATCATGCTGGGGCTGGGGCTCGTGCTCTTGTTCTTGCTCACCCAGGCCACCCAGCGCTGGGACTTGTACGAGCAAAACTACACCACCCTTTTTGTGCTCAACACGGTGGTGGCGGCGTTCTTGCTGGGGGTGATCGTCTGGATCGTTTGGCGACTCATTCGGCGCTGGCGAACGGGTAAATTTGGCTCGAGGCTGCTGCTCAAACTGGCGGCGATTTTCATGGTGGTGGGTTTCATCCCGGGCCTCTTGATCTACGCCGTCTCCTACCAATTCGTCTCGCGCTCCATTGAGGCCTGGTTTGACGTGAAGGTCGAGGGCGCCCTCAATGCCGGACTCAACTTGGGGCGGGCCACCTTGGACACCTTGACACTTGACTTGAGCAACAAAGCGCGCGCGGCCGCCTTGCACTTGTCGGAGAACGTGAGCCTTGAGTCCGTGCTCGCCAGCGCCCAGTTCACCAGCAAAGAGGCCGCCCGAACGCCTGGGGCTGCGGCGAGTTCCAGCCCACCCCAATCAAGCCGTTCACTCAAAGAGGGTGAAGCTGGTCTCGGCACAGATCAGCAACCGGAAAAAAACCAAGAACTGCGTCAAGAACTGCGCCAAGACCAGGGTCAGTCCAAGGACGACTTTGAGGGCGGCGGCTTGAAAGCCCCGCTCATGTCGCCTTCGAGGGGCTCGGGGGCGCCGAGCTTGCCGCCAGGGCTGCAGAGGGACCGCGGACGGGGCAATTGGGTCTCGCGCGGTAAAACCAGCGAGGGCGCCTTGCAGCGGTTTTCAGGGGCGAGTTTG
>CAISQQ010000459.1 GCA_903887655.1 uncultured Burkholderiales bacterium | reverse complement strand
TTTGCCGAGACTCCTAGTGATCAAGGCGCTGGTCGCAATGCAGGTGCTTCCACTGCGCCAAGTGTTCAATCCGTGGCTGCTTTGTCATCCGCTCAGCCAGTCATTGGCAGTGTGACTTTTGTGATTGGTAAAGCTTCACTTGAGAGGGCAGGCGAGACCCTGTCTCTCATGGCTGGCAGTGAACTGAAGGTCGGAGACCTTCTCTTGACGCCGCAAAACGGACACGTTCACGTGAGATTTGTGGACGGCGCCTTGGTGAGTTTGCGTCCCTCTTCAACACTCAAAATTCAAGAATACAGATTCGATCCTCAAAACCCATCCGCCTCTCAAGTGCGCTTCGAGTTGGAGCAAGGTGTGGTCCGGGCCATTTCCGGCAAAGCAGCAGAATCTGCCAAGGACAAGTTCAGGCTCAACACTCCTTTGGCCGCCATTGGTGTCAAGGGCACCGATTTTGTGGTGGAAGCCACTCCTGGTCGAGTCAACGCCATCGTGAACCAAGGTGCCATTGTGCTGGCTCCCTTTGATGCGCAGTGCAGTGTGCAAGGCTCAGGTCCTTGTGCCACTAGTGTTTCTAGAGAGCTCACCGCTTTGGCCAAAGGCATTGCGATCACCTACAGCTCCAACATGCCCAGTCCACAGCTGTTGCCCACTGGACAATTGAGGGGCAGTGAGTTGATCAACTTGGTGTCTCCTTTGAGCGCAGCGCCCACCTCTTTGAATGTTGCATCGGGAGCTTCAGGCGCTTCGGGCACTGGCGCTTCCAATTCGGGTGAGGCAGCAGCATCTTCAAGCGCCAACAACCGCGTTCAACAAAGCCAAGTGGACGCCAAGGCGTTTGCAGCCCTCAATCAAATTTTGAGTTCCACGGGTGCTCCCAACGCATTGACTTGGGGTCGGTGGGGTTCAACGCAAGTTCAAGACAATTTCACGATTCCCTTCATCACGGCCATGCAGGGTCGCTCGGTGACCGTGGGTGACGGCACATTTTTCTTGTTCCGCACAGAAAGCAACATGCCCAACTTGCTGGCCTTGCCCCAAGGCAATGTCAATTTCGCTTTGCAAAACGCCCAGGCCACCTTCACCGACTTTGCCAACAACGCGCAAGCGGCAAGTGTCAGCAATGGCGTTTTGGGGATCAATTTCTCAAGCCTCAACTTCAACACCTCACTCAATTTGTCGGCGTCTGGTGCTGGTTCGGGCGCAAGTTCTCAGGTGCTTCAGTCTTTCGGACAGTTGAACCCCAATACCGGTATCTTTTTGTCGTCCACGACACCTGTTCCTGGGTCAAATGTCAGCTCACAAGTGGCAACTCCTACGGTTGCGGGCGCAGTGTCCTTGGACACACGCCAGGCGGGTTACGTGTTCACACTTCCAACGGCCCAAGGTCAATTCAAGGGTGCAACCCGTTGGGGGCGTTGATCCATGACGACTTCCCATTCAAGCGCCGATCAAAAAGGCTTTTCCTCTTGGTGTGATGGCTTCATGCGCTGGGGCTCCAATCACGCTTTGGCCTTCAAAGCCATCGCAGTAGTCTTTGGGTGGGTATTGACCGGAGTTTTGGCGCTTTGGACGCCTAAGA
>CAISQQ010000458.1 GCA_903887655.1 uncultured Burkholderiales bacterium | reverse complement strand
TCATCAAAACTCGTCACCCGTGGGGCACCCGGGTTTTGCCAATGGAACTGCACGGTTTGGCGCTCAAGGAGGCCCAGCGCAGCGCTGGCACGCTGGTCGTCTGCACTGGTAAAGAGCAGGTGCAGAGAAGACACGGGCCACGCCGCACACAGGCGCAAGACTTCGCTGAGCAAAGCCACCCTCAGCGCATCGTCCGTGGCCAACAAGCGTGCTCCCGGCACCGGCGTGAAAGGCACGGCCACCAAGGCCTTGGGGTAATAGTTCAGGCCGTGGCGCTCGTAGGCCTGTGCCCAGGCCCAGTCAAACACATACTCACCGTAAGAGTGAGTTTTTAGATACAGTGGACACGCGCCCAGCAAGCGACCGTCTTGCTCCAGGGTGACAAAGCGCGACTGCCAGCCCGTGTCTGCCACCGCGCTCAGGCTCTCCTCCAAGGCATTCAAATACTCATGGCGCATGAAGGGCGTGGGCTCACGCTGTGCGGCGAGCAAGTCGTTCCATTGTGTTTTTTCGATGCTTTGGATGGATTCGTGCACCTGGGTGACATAATTCACGGCAAACTTCAACCTTTTTGACTTATGACTTTTAAACTTGCTGTGGCGCAGCTCAATTTCGTGGTGGGCGACATGGCCGGCAATGCCCAAAAAATCTTAAGCGCTGCCCGAATCGCGCACGACCAAGGGGTGAGCTTGCTGCTCACCGCTGAGCTGTCCTTGTGTGGCTATCCGGCCGAGGACTTGCTCCTCAGACCCTCCTTTATACAGGCTTGTGACGAAACCTTGCGCCGTCTCCAAGAAGACCTCGCGCCGCTCCAGGGTCTTTCGGTGGTGGTGGGTCATCCGCATGCACACCATTCTCGCCAAGATTCAGACCCAAGCGAAGAGCGCCAAAGCGGTATGTCTGCAACCCTTGGCTCGCACCCTGCGTGCACCGCTCACCTCCCACGCGACGCCTTCTTTGCCGAAAAAAGCCGCTCCGTGAGTTCGCCGCCTTGCACCAACCGCGCGAGTGTGCTGTGTGGTGGTGAGATTGTCGCGCATTACGACAAGCAAGAGTTGCCCAACTACCAAGTGTTTGATGAACGCCGCTATTTCTCCAAAGGTCAGAGCACGTGCGTCTTTGATGTGCAAGGCCTCAAGGTGGGTTTGCTCTTGTGTGAAGACGCCTGGTTTGAAGGGCCCTCTGAGCAGTGCGCCCAGCTCGGTGCCGAGCTCTTGGTGGTGCTCAATGCCTCTCCCTTTCATGCGGGCAAAGGCGCTGAGCGCGAAGAGGTGATGGCTCAGCGGGCGCGGCAAACGGGCTTGCCCCTGGTGTATGCGCATTTGGTGGGGGGTCAAGACGAGGTGGTGTTTGAGGGAAGGTCGTTTGCACTCAACGCGCAAGGGCAGGTGCGCGCGCGCGCTCCGAGTTTTGAGGAGTGTTTGATGGAGGTGGAGCTGGAGCTGGAGCAGGAGCTTGAAGGGGCGACCACGCCGGCGAGCTCTCTCACCACGGGCTCGCGTGTCTCTGGCGAGCGGCACACGAAGGCCGTGAGGCAGCTAAGAGGTCATGTGAGCGAGAGTCCCGATGCCCTGAGCGATCTTTGGCACGCCTTGGTGCTGGGTGTGCGCGACTATGTCCACAAGAATGGCTTTCCGAGCGTACTCCTGGGGCTCTCTGGGGGGATTGATTCGGCCCTGGTGTTGGCCGTGGCGGTGGATGCCCTGGGTCCAGAGCGGGTGCGCGCGGTGATGATGCCCTCGCCCTACACGGCGTCGATCAGCCTCGAGGACGCTCGCGAGATGGCTCGCCGCGTGGGCGTGCGCTACGACGAGCTGTCCATTGTTCCTGAGTTTGAGGCCTTCAAGCACAGCTTGCAGCCGCTCTTTGAAGGAAAACCCGAGGACGCCACCGAGGAAAACATCCAGGCGCGCATTCGCGGCACCATGCTCATGGCCTTGTCCAACAAACTCGGCGCCATCGTGCTCACCACCGGCAACAAGAGCGAGATGGCCACGGGTTATTGCACCTTGTATGGCGACATGGCCGGGGGCTTTGCGGTGATCAAGGATGTGGTCAAAACCACGGTCTTTCAATTGGCCCGCTGGCGCAATGCCCATGACCCGTTTGGCACGGTGAGCGACCCCATTCCTGAGCGCATCATCACTCGCCCACCGAGTGCCGAGCTTCGTGCCGACCAGACCGACCAAGACAGTTTGCCGCCCTATGAGGTGCTGGATGCGATTTTGTCGCGCTACATGGAGGAGGACGAAAGTGCTGAGGACATTGTGCGCGCTGGCTTTGCACCCGCGGATGTGGCGCTCGTTACGCGGCTCATTCGCATCAATGAGTACAAGCGTCGCCAGTCTCCCGTGGGTATTCGGGTGACTCACCGCAGCTTTGGCAAGGACTGGCGCTACCCCATCACCAGCAAGTTCAGGGCATAATAGGGCTTGGGCCACAGACACCTTAAGGAGACTCGTTTTGAAGCAAATCACCGCCATCATCAAGCCCTTCAAATTGGAGGAAGTCCGCGAGGCTTTGGCCGCCTGTGGCGTGTCTGGGTTGACGGTCACCGAGGTCAAGGGCTTTGGGCGTCAAAAAGGCCACACCGAGTTGTACCGCGGGGCCGAGTATGTGGTGGATTTTTTACCCAAGATCAAAATCGAGGTGGTGGTCAACTCCAGCGATGTCGACGCTTGTGTGGACGCCATTGTGAGTGCAGCGCGAACCGGCAAAATTGGCGACGGAAAGATTTTTGTGACCGCGGTTGAAAAAACCGTTCGCATCCGCACAGGCGAGACAGGCGAGCAGGCCGTTTAAGGTCGATCCTTGGACTTCGGTGTTACGCCCTGATCTGAGCGATCAGTGGGGCTTTCCTAGTGCAGCCAAAAGCTTGCATGCCACAAGGCGCTCAACCACACCCCCATGCACAGCAGCAACGCGAGCAGCACCGCTGCTGAGCCCAGATCTTTGGCGCGTTTGGACAGGGCGTGCCAGTCCACCCCCACGCGGTCAATGGCCGACTCGATGGCGGTGTTGAGCAACTCCACCACCATCACCAAGAGCACGCTGCCGATGAGCAACGCCACTTCGACCCAGTTGTGGCCCAGGTAAAAGGCGCTGGGGATGAGTACCAGCGCGATCAAACTCTCTTGTCGAAAGGCGGTTTCAAACCAACCCGCCTTGAGCCCTTCGATTGAAAAACCCAGGGCGTGCCAGATGCGAGACAGCCCACGGCGGCTCTTTTGTTCCTGGGTTTCTTGGGTTGTCATGAAGGGTGGCCTGAAGGGGAGGGTAAGGAGGGGTGCAAGGGTGACTCGACTGGGTGAGACCGGGCTGAACGCTTGCGTGAGTCGTCAACGCGGGATTGAATCTCAGGGACGTTGGCCGTCCTTGGAATCCTTGGCGTTCTGGGGGTCCTGGGTGTCATTGGTGTCTTTATTCAGCGGTGGTGTTTGTATGAGCTCGGTGCCCGCGCAGGCATCGTGCCAAAACTGTTGCCGTGGATGAAGTAAGCTCACGGCAGCCCAAAAAACAATCCAAGCCAAGCCGATTGCACTGCGAGCGGCCCAGGACAACTCAAACGGGAGCGCCACCAGCAATGGCGGCCAAAACCACACCCAACTGAGCACCCAGCGCACGAGCGCGTGCTGGGCGCTCAAGGCTTGTCCGCTTGGCGTGGTGACTCGCAAGTTCCAGGTCTTCATGGCGAGCGTTTGTCCTTTTCTCCAAAAGAAAACAAAGTAGACCAACACCACGCTCAAGATCCAAATTTGTAGCAGCTCACGCTCCGGGCTCGAGGGCAACGCACTGCTGCTCGCCCCCACGTTTGCGAGGTCCAGAGGCGGTGAGGATGGCGCGTGGTTTGTGTCGAGCAGCCCCAACAAAGACTTCACGCCTTGGGACACGACGGTGAAGACCAAGCTGGCCATGAAGACCACGCCAAAGAGCAGCACCCCCTCGTAAGTCCAACACGCCATGCGACGCCAAAGGCTGGGAGGCGGGAGCGGGGCGGCGAGATCTTGAGCGTTGAGGGGGTGGGTGGTTGGTGCGGGGGCTGGAGCGGGGGCTGGAGCGGGCGGTGCGGGCGGCGCGGAGATCGGAAGAGCACACGTCTGAACTCCAGTCACTCTCACGGATCTCGTATGC
>CAISQQ010000457.1 GCA_903887655.1 uncultured Burkholderiales bacterium | reverse complement strand
GAATACCACGCCGCCATGCTCGAGCCGTGGGACGGCCCGGCCTCCATCGTCTTCACCGATGGTCGTCAAATTGGCGCGACCTTGGATCGCAATGGACTGCGCCCCTCGCGTTACTGCATCACCGATGAAGATGTGGTGATCATGGGCTCAGAGTCGGGCGTTTTGCCGGTGCCCGAGAGCAAAATTGTGCGCAAATGGCGACTGCAGCCTGGCAAAATGTTCCTCATCGACCTCGAGCAAGGCCGCATGATCGATGACGAAGAGCTCAAGGCAGGTCTCGCCAACGCCAAGCCCTACAAGCAGTGGATTGAGAACGTGCGCATCCGACTCGATGATGTGAAAGCCGCCGCCTTCACGGACTCGGCCGCCGACCCCAAGCCCGCCACCCTCCCACCCACCAAGGACAGTTTGCTCGATTTGCAGCAAGCCTTTGGTTACTCGCAAGAAGATCTGAAGTTTTTGATGGCCCCCATGGCCACCAATGCCGAAGAGGCCACCGGCTCGATGGGCAACGACAGCCCCTTGGCGGTGCTTTCCGGCAAAAACAAAACACTCTACAGCTATTTCAAGCAACTCTTTGCCCAGGTCACCAACCCGCCCATTGACCCGATTCGCGAAGCGATTGTGATGTCGCTCGTCTCCTTCATTGGCCCCAAGCCCAATTTGCTCGACATCAATCAAGTCAACCCGCCCATGCGACTGGAAGTCTCGCAGCCGATCTTGAATGTCGAGGACATGGCCAAGCTGCGGCACATCGAGGACTACACCCACGGCAAATTCAAAAGCATCACCTTGGACATCACCTACCCCTTGAGCTGGGGACAAGAAGGGGTGGAGGCCAAGCTCGCCTCGCTGTGTGCCGCCTCTGTGGATGCGATCAAGAGCGGGCGCAATATCCTGATCATCAGCGACACGCGCGTGAGCGCCACCCAGGTCGCCATTCCAGCCCTCTTGGCGCTCTCAGCCATCCACCAGCACTTGGTGCGCGAGGGCCTGCGCACCTCAGCGGGCTTGGTGGTGGAGACCGGCTCGGCTCGAGAAGTGCATCACTTTGCCGTCTTGGCCGGTTACGGCGCCGAGGCCGTGCACCCCTACTTGGCGATGCAGACCTTGCAGGCCATTCACCAAGATCTCCCTGGGGAGCTCTCGGTGGACAAAGCCATTTATAACTATGTGAAGGCGATCGGCAAGGGTTTGTCCAAAATCATGTCCAAGATGGGCGTCTCCACTTACATGAGCTACTGCGGCGCGCAGCTCTTTGAGGCCATTGGCATTGACACCGTGACGGTGGAGAAGTATTTCACCGGCACCGCCACCCGTGTGGAGGGCATTGGTGTCTTTGAAATCGCCGAAGAAGCCATTCGCACACACCGCTTGGCCTACTCGCAAGACCCTGTGCTCGCCCACATGCTCGACACGGGCGGCGAGTACGCCTGGCGCGCTCGCGGTGAGGAGCACATGTGGACGCCTGACCTCATCGCCAAGTTGCAGCACAGCACCCGCAACGGCAACTTCAACACCTACAAAGAATACGCCCAACTCGTCAACGACCAGAGTCGTCGCCACATGACCCTGCGCGGCTTGTTTGAGTTCAAGATCGATCCGGCCAAAGCCATTCCCCTCGAGAGCGTGGAGAGTGCGAGTGAAATCGTCAAGCGCTTTGCCACTGGCGCCATGTCCCTGGGCTCCATCTCCACCGAGGCGCACGCCACCTTGGCCGTGGCCATGAACAGGATTGGCGGCAAAAGCAACACCGGTGAGGGCGGGGAAGATCCCGCGCGCTATCGCCAAGAGCTCAAAGGCATTCCGATCAAAACCGGTGAAACCCTCAAAAGTGTCATTGGTGCGGATCAAGTGGAGGTGGACTTGCCGCTTCTTGATGGCGACTCCTTGCGCTCGCGCATCAAGCAAGTCGCGTCTGGTCGCTTTGGCGTGACTGCAGAGTACTTGAACAGTGCCGATCAAATTCAAATCAAAATGGCCCAAGGCGCCAAGCCCGGCGAAGGCGGTCAACTCCCGGGCGGCAAAGTCTCACAGTACATCGGCAAGTTGCGCTACAGCGTGCCCGGTGTGGGCCTCATCTCACCGCCCCCTCACCACGACATCTACTCCATCGAGGACTTGGCGCAGTTGATCCATGACCTCAAAAACGTGGCACCCCACGCCTCGATCAGCGTCAAACTCGTCTCTGAGGTTGGTGTGGGCACGGTCGCGGCCGGTGTGGCCAAATGCAAGAGCGACCACGTGGTGATCGCGGGTCACGACGGTGGCACGGGCGCCTCACCCTGGTCGTCGATCAAGCATGCGGGCTCGCCTTGGGAGATCGGCTTGGCCGAGACCCAGCAGACCTTGGTGATGAATGGTTTGAGACAACGCATCCGTGTGCAAGCCGATGGTCAGATGAAGACCGGGCGCGATGTGGCCATTGCCGCACTCTTGGGTGCCGATGAGTTCGGATTTGCCACGGCCCCCTTGGTGGTGGAGGGCTGCATCATGATGCGCAAATGCCACTTGAACACCTGCCCAGTCGGCGTGGCCACCCAAGACCCGGTGCTGAGGAAGAAATTCTCCGGCAAACCCGAGCATGTCATCAACTTCTTTTTCTTTGTCGCCGAAGAGATGCGCCAAATCATGGCGCAGTTGGGCTTCAAAACCGTTCAAGACATGATTGGTCAGTCACAACTCCTGGACATGAAAAAAGGCCTCGAGCACTGGAAGGCCAGTGGGCTCGATTTCACCCGGCTGCTCTACACCCCACCGCCTTATCCCGGTGCCACGCTGTACCACTCGGAGGATCAAGACCATGGCCTGGAAAAAGCCCTGGACCACGTCTTGATTGCCAAGTCGCGCTCGGCCATCGATCACGGCGAACGTGTGCAATTCATGGAGGTCACTCGCAATGTGAACCGCTCGGTGGGCGCCATGTTGTCGGGCGCGCTCACCCAGGTTCACCCCGAAGGTTTGCCCGACGACACCTTGCGCATTCAACTCGAAGGCACCGGCGGGCAATCCTTTGGCGCCTTCTTGGCCGCTGGCATCACGCTGTACTTGATTGGCGACGCCAACGACTACACCGGCAAAGGCTTGTCGGGTGGTCGGGTGGTGGTGCGCCCCAGTCTGGATTTTCGCGGTGTCTCCAGCGACAACATCATCGTGGGCAACACGGTCATGTACGGTGCGACCTCGGGCGAGGCGTATTTCAGCGGCGTGGCCGGTGAGCGCTTTGCGGTTCGTTTGTCGGGTGCGACCGCGGTGGTGGAGGGCACGGGCGACCACGGCTGCGAGTACATGACGGGCGGCACGGTGGCTGTGTTGGGTCAAACCGGGCGCAACTTTGCCGCTGGCATGAGCGGTGGTGTGGCCTATGTGTTCGATGAGGATGGTGAGTTTGCGCACCGGGCCAACACCGCCATGGTGTCCCTCGAAGCGGTGCTCACGACGGCAGAACAACTCGCCAAAGAGCCCGGTGCCTTGCACCGCGGGATGAGCGACGAGGATCTCCTGAAAAAGCTCCTCGAAGACCACCACCGCTGGACGGGCTCCAAGCGCGCTCGCGATGTGCTCGACACCTGGTCCACCTCTCGCTTGAAGTTCGTGAAGGTCTTTCCCTTGGAGTACCAACGCGCACTCAAAGAGATGGGCGCCAAGGCTGGCCTTGGCGAACACTCGCCAGCTGCTGCTCTCGCGAGCAGCGCCAAAGCCTCCTCTTGAGCGCCATGGATTTGAGCGCTTTCACCCCTTTATTTTCAGTGCCAGTGAGCACACTTTAGGAATGACACCACCATGGGCAAGATCACCGGATTTTTAGAAATCGAACGCATCAGTGAATCGTACAAACCCGTTCCAGAGCGGCTGAAGGACTACAAGGAGTTTGTCTTCACCCTCAAAGACGACTTGGCCAAGCAGCAAAGCGCGCGCTGCATGGATTGCGGCACGCCGTTTTGCAACAGCGGCTGTCCGGTCAACAACATCATTCCCGACTTCAATGAGTTGGTCTACCAAGGGGACTGGAAAAACGCCATCGATGTGCTGCACTCGACCAACAATTTTCCGGAGTTCACCGGTCGCATCTGTCCTGCGCCGTGCGAGGCAGCGTGCACCCTTAACGTCAACGACGATGCGGTGGGGATCAAATCCATCGAGCACGCCATCATTGACAAGGCTTGGAGCGAGGGTTGGGTCCAACCCGCCTTGCCCGTGGCCAAAACCGGTCGCACGGTGGCGATTGTGGGCTCGGGGCCAGCAGGCTTGGCCAGTGCCCAACAACTCGCCCGCGCAGGCCACTCGGTCACGGTGTTTGAGAAAAACGACCGTTTGGGCGGCTTGCTGCGCTACGGCATTCCTGACTTCAAGATGGAGAAAACCCACATCGATCGCCGCATCGAGCAAATGACGGCCGAAGGCGTGGTCTTCAAGACCGGTGTGCTGGTGGGAGACTGGCCCAGTTCGTCAACGGGGGGCGCCAAGGACCCTGCTCAAACCATCACCAATTGGTCCCAAACGAAGGTCTCTGCCCAAGAGTTGATGGCCGAGTTTGACGCTGTGCTGTTGTGCACAGGCTCGGAAGTCTCGCGCGACTTGAACATTCCCGGGCGAGACTTGAAGGGGGTGCACTTTGCCATGGAATTCTTGCCCCAACAAAACAAAGCCAATGCCGGTGACTCGCTCAAGGACCCCTTGCGCGCCGACCAGCGCCACGTGGTGGTGATTGGCGGGGGCGACACGGGCAGTGACTGTGTTGGCACGAGCCGTCGCCAAGGTGCAGTGAGTGTCACGCAGTTTGAGCTCATGCCCCAGCCTCCCGTGGAAGAAAACCGCCCCCTCACCTGGCCCTACTGGCCCTTGAAGCTCAGAACGAGCTCGAGCCATGAGGAGGGGTGTGAGCGCGAGTTTGCCATCTCCAGCAAAGCCTTTATCGGCGAGAAGGGCCATGTCACGGCGGTACAAACCGTGCGCGTTGAGTGGCACGACGGCAAAATGCAAGAAGTCCCTGGGAGTGAAAAAACCATACCGGCCGACTTGGTGCTCTTGGCCATGGGCTTTGTCAACCCGGTGGCGAGTGTTCTCACGTCCTTTGGGGTGGAGCTCGATCAGCGTGGCAATGCGCGCGCACTCACCGACAGCACCGCGGCGGTGAAGGCCTACCACACCAATGTGCCCAAAGTCTTTGCCGCGGGCGACACCCGTCGCGGCCAGTCCTTGGTGGTCTGGGCGATTCGCGAAGGGCGACAAGCCGCGCGCGCCATCGATGAGTTTTTGATGGGCAGCTCACTGCTGCCGCGTTGAAGACGCGGCGCTTTAGCGCCCATATGCTTTGCATGGGCGCTTGGGGTGAGCGCCGGCGCGTGAGGAGCACAGCCGTTACAATGGAAGTGACTCATTTACTTTTGACAATGCCCCGGCAAGGGGCCAGCGAACCCAGGCACGCAGACCATGACTGTCAACTTTGATTCCAACACCGCTTCCATGGTTGAGTTCAAGGACGTGTGCTTTGGCTACGCAGAGCGGCGTATTTTGGAGTCGGTCAGTTTTCACATCCCGCGCGGCAAGGTGACGGCCCTCATGGGCGCCTCAGGTGGGGGCAAAACCACGGTGCTGCGCTTGATTGCAGGACAACACCAGGTCGACTCCGGGCTGGCCACGTGGAAGGGCCAAGAGATCAAAACGCTCAGTGCCCCAGCGCTCTATGCCGCGCGTCGCCAAATGGGCATGCTCTACCAGTTTGGTGCGCTCTTTACCGACTTGAGTGTGTTTGACAACGTCGCGTTTCCACTGCGAGAGCACACCGATTTGTCCGAAGCCATGATCCGTGACATCGTGCTCATGAAGCTGCAGGCGGTGGGTTTGCGCGGTGCTCGTGACCTGAGCCCGAGCGAAATATCGGGCGGCATGTCCCGGCGGGTGGCTTTGGCCCGGGCGATTGCGCTCGACCCTGAGCTCGTGATGTACGACGAGCCCTTTGCGGGCCTGGACCCGATCTCTTTGGGAACGGCGGCTCGGCTCATTCGACAACTCAACGACACCTTGGGACTCACCACGGTGCTCGTCTCCCACGACTTGGAGGCCACCTTTGCCATTGCCGACCAAGTCATTGTGTTGGCCAATGGCCGCATCGCGGCCCAAGGCACACCGCAAGATGTCCAGCACAGCTCGGACCCCTTGGTGAGTCAATTTGTGAGCGCCTCACCCGACGGGCCCGTGCGTTTTCACTACCCGGCGCCCGACTGGGCCGATGACCTGGGCTTTTCGCACGCCGCCATGGCGCCTGGCGTTGGCGCGTCCAACGGGCAAGGAGCGCTATGAACTCGCCCAAACCCCCTGTGTAGATCGGAAGAGCACACG
>CAISQQ010000456.1 GCA_903887655.1 uncultured Burkholderiales bacterium | reverse complement strand
GGAGGTGGCACTGGGCTTGTAGTCTGCGATGGCGCTCAGGCTCACAAACGCCAAACAGCCCAGGAGCAAGGTCATTCGCAAAGTCATGGTCAGTCCCATTGTGTTAAAAATTCAGCTTTGATCTTACCCTTGTGTACCCAGGCAAATCCCATTTTTTCATCCTGGGCCACCGACCACTCGCGGCCTTGAGCGTTTTTGGCTTGAAAGGACACAAAGTTGCCCGGTACTTTGAACGACCACAATTGAAATCCTGGTTTTTGAAGCGCCAAAAACGCTCTCCACCCTGGGGCCAAATGCCCAAAGGGTTCTGGGGGCACACGGCCCAAGGGGTCGGTGATCACCGCATCGCGCTCTGCCTCTGTCGGCGTGGGCAGTTTGACGATGTGCTCGCGCTGACAAAAGAAATCATCCTCGGGGTTGTGCTGGACGTCCTTGTAGGGAGAGCGCTTGGAAATCCAATGGGGAAAATACAAAGCCACGAGGCCGATCACCACCACGATGGGCCACATCAACAAGGCAAAAACCACAAAGACCTGGTCCTCGGTTTTTTGGGCGGGCTTTGCGAGCTCAGGATAAGACTCTCGGTAAGCCTGCATCAAGTCACTGCTGAAACGCTTGGCCTTGTGCTTTTCTTGGTAAACCGCCACGTGGTGTTTTAGCGCCCACATGACCAGCGCCCCGCTCAACAAGTAGAGGACCACCCCAAGTGCCGTCTCACCGCTCATGTCGCTTCTCGATGTCCACGGACTTTCGGGCCTGGCCAAAGGTTTGGGTCAAGCATTGACTGATCGCAAAAACCAAGTAGATCATCATCTTTCAATCTCTCCGAACATCAACCAACGCTTCAATATCATCGCTGTCGTGAACACCCTCAGGGGCAACGCCATTGACCACCTCACGGCGATCGATCACCACGCCTTTTTTGACTTTAAAAAAGAGGTCTCGCTCATACACACTGCCAAATCCCACGTGCACGTATTTGAGCAAGGCACCCCGAGCACACCGCAGCTCACCCGAGAACCAATGGGCAAACACCCCATCGGGAAAGCCCGGAAACACGGCATCGAGTCCCACATCTCGAAGCCCCCCAGACACCTCATCAAGGATCGTGGCTTGGAGCTTTTTGAGGTAAAGCCGCTCGCCCTCAATCGACCACGTGCCGATGTAACCGCGCCAAAGCGCGGTATGGGGAGACATGAACTTCACAGGGGGTGGCTGGTTGTCCAGAAAATGCTCGAGGGGCTCATTAGAGAGACTCAGCTCTTCACCTTCAAAGAGCAATATTTCGGTCGCTTGGGCGGTCATGGTGCAGTCTTGTCCTTTCAATCCTGTGTTGATCCTGACTTCAGGGTGATTTGGACTTTATGGCTTGTCAAGCTCACACGGTGATCCTGTGATCGTTATTTGAGTTTTATTGTTGTGACTGGTTTCGGAATCTTCCAAGGATTGGAAGAAAGGGAGATCCTGAACGGAATCGATAGATTTCAGGAGAGATTTAGCACCCCAAGAAAAAAGTGCTGCCACCTAATAGCTTTTCGCTCGGCTGCCCCAATACAGCAGGCTTAGCAGTTCGCGATTTTGACCTCGCCATGACCGCCAGGGTTTACCGCGCAAGGGACGAGCGCTTCACTTAAGCATGGAGGCCAACATCGCCAAGCTTTCACTCATGGTCTGTTTTTATTTTGCAAGCGCGCAAGCACCGACAAGAGCTGCTCAGCGGCATGTATGGCAGCTTGCAAGTGTTCAAAGTGCTCCCTGGGGTTGAGGTGATCGTCCTGGGTAAACTGATGACGGATTTGACGCAGTGTTTGCCAGTCGTCAGCGCTGAGCAGCCAGCCCAATTGCTCCAACCGGGCAAAGCGGTCCAAGGCCGACATGGGTGCGACATCTTCGCCCAGAGCTTTGAGTATGGCGGGCATCAGTTTGGCGCCCATGTCGTCTTGCAGTCGGGTGTAACGGTAAGCGAATTGGTCCAAAAGTCGGCGGTCAACTTTGTTCAGGTGCTTGTAGTCTTCCACACCCATTGCCCGGACTTGGAGGTCTTGCAAGGCATCTTCCAAGGCGTCAGCATGGCCTTGGCACAAAGCCATGCTGTACTGCAGCGCCAGTTGTTCTAAGGTGTGCTTCATAGGAGTTGGATGCCTGTGTTGTGGGCCACTTCAACAATGGGGCGCAAGTCTTGGGGATGCTCCACAACAACGTCAATTTTGCGCTCGCCCAACTGTCTCTCAAGGAGAGTCAACATTTTGATTTTTTGCATCAAAGTCTGCTGCGGATCTGAGCCATGTGCGGGGGTGCGGACTTGTGGGCAGACCAAAAGATCGATATCGCCACCTTTTTTTGCGTCATCAACCCGTGAACCAAAGAGCCACACCGATGTGCCTTGGCCAAATGCCGAGGTCGCGGCTTGACGTATCACTTGTATTTGGTCGTTACTTAGGCGCATGTTGATCTGAACTCCAAGCTGCCACATGCTGAGCCACCCATGAGCCAGTCCAACTCCCCCAACCATTCGTTCTGGGTCAGATCGGGTTTATTTTGAATGTTGGGCATGCTCTTGAAGTCCGTGTCTTCTAGGATTTGGGGACATGCACTTGTGATGGTCTTTGCATGTAATTAGCGATGAGACATGAAAATTTTATCTGTGCCAATCATAAGATGGCCAGCTAATTGGTGGCCAAAAATAATCGATTAAAACTGGATTAATGAACAGTGTGCTAGCTCGCACAATGATCTTTTGAGCTTTCATCATCAGGCATCGATCCTACAGTTCAGATGCCATGACAAATCACGACACCCGAGAAGCTTGGTTACTCCACGCCATTGATCTCCTGAAACCACTTTTTGCAGCAAAAGGCTATGCCGTACCGCCTTGCCAGGTGTCTTGTGGCTTCACCAGCACCGGTGTTCGCAGTGGTCACATTGGTCAATGCTGGTCCAAGAAAAGTGCAGCCAATGGCATCAATCAGGTCTTTGTCTCGCCAACACTGGCCAATGCCTACGATGTCCTTGACACCCTGGTGCATGAATTGGTTCACGCCGTCGACGACTGTCAGCACAAACATGGCAAGGAATTCAAAAAGATGGCAATCAAACTTGGGATGGTGGGCCCCATGAGAAGTGCCGCCGCGGGTCCTCTTTTGAAAGAAAAACTCCAAGAGCTCTTGAGCGTCCTCGGCCCCTACCCCCATGGACACCTCAAAGTCCACATGATCAAACACAGCAGAACCCATCGACCCCGAGCGAAATGCGAGAAATGCGGCTATCAAGTGCCCATGCTCAAAAAATTCTTGTCCTACGGTCCCCCCATCTGCCCTAAGGACAAGGTCGAGATGACTGCGCTGGGTGACTGGGAGGCGTATTGATGATCTTTCCCTTACCGCTCAGCTGGGCTTATGTCGCCGCTGTCGCCATCAGCAGCCAGGTCTCGCTTTGGAACGCCGAACTGCACGAGTCGAGGACCCTCAAAACCGCCTTTTTTGTCGTGAGCGTCAAACAGCGCTTCATGCAGACCGAGTTTGACATTCGACCCGTCTTGGTGAGGCGCCGGCCCAAAGAGGTGCTCTTGGCCTGGCTCGTGTCCGTGACCCAGGACCCAGCTCGTCCCCCCGATTGAAGAGACATGCAGCGGCACTTTCAACCCAATTGGCCACTTTCAACCCCTTCACCCCCATCGGGGCACAAAGCCCAGACTTTCATGACAATCAGCCCCTTTTGTGATAGAAATGAAAAGTCTTCTCTTTTTGCCTCCTCCACCCCAGTCACCCGAGGTCAACCCCAATGAGCCAAACCGATCGCTTGTATCAGTACAAGGCCCTGTTCAAACGCAAACGGCATTTGACGAAAGAGGATATTTTGAAAGAGCTCGAGATCTCGGAGGCCACTTTCAAGCGCGATTTGGACAAAATGCGCGACACCTACCACTACAACATTCACTACGACCGGTTTGACAATGTCTACAAGTTGAACAACGACGGCCAAAGCTATGAGCTCCCAGGCTTGATGTTCTCGCAAAAAGAGCTCCTCTCCCTGTTGACCATTCAAAACATGATCACCGAGCTCGAGCCGAGTCTATTGGGCCCCAAAATGCAGCCCCTGCAAGAGCGCTTGTCAGAAATCTTGTCAAGTGAAGGCTTGGACACCAAGTCCCTGACCAAGCGCGTGAGGGTCGTGCATGCGGGCAAAAGGCGCCTCGCGTTGAAATCCTTTCAGTCGGTGGCTCAGGGGACGCTTGAGCGAAAAAAACTCCACATTCATCACTTCAACCGAAACCGAAACGAAACCACTGAGCGAGACATCTCCCCCCAACAATTGATTCACTACCGCGACAATTGGTATGTCGATGCGTTTTGCCACAAACGCGAGAAAATACTGAGTTTTTCCATTGACGCCATCACCGCTTGCGATGTCTTGGAAGACGATGCCCTGGAGGTGAGTCAAGACGACATCAAGGCCATGATGCAGTCGGGCTATGGTATTTTTGGTGGAGAGGTGAAAAACTGGGCCAAATTGAAGTTTTCAGCGCAAAGGGCCCGTTGGGTTCAGTTTGAAGAGTGGCACCATGACCAAAAAGGCACGCTCCACAAAGACAGCACCTACACCTTGGAGATCCCTTACTCCGATGAGCGTGAACTCATTGCCGATATTTTGCGCTTTGGCGCTGATGTGGAGGTGATGGAGCCCCAATCCTTGCGAACAAATGTGACCACTGCCCTCCAAAAAGCCGCTGAGCTCTACCGCTAGAAAGCCCGATATGCCCAGATACCTCACCAAATCCAGGTTCAAAATGGCCGTGGAATGCCCCACCAAGCTTTACTACACGGGTAAAAATGACTATGCCAACCAGAAAAACGACAACGACTTCTTGAAAGCCTTGGCCGATGGGGGCTTTCAGGTCGGGGAACTGGCCAAATGGATGTACCCCAATGGGGTGGAGGTGGAGTTCAAGGGAGATTTTGAAAAAGCGATCCTTCAAACCCAAGCCTTGTTGAAAGAGGACCGGGTCACCATCTATGAAGCCGCCATTCGCCACGAAAACTACTTTGTCTTGGTCGACGTCTTGAAAAAAACCGACCAGCAGATTGAATTGATCGAGGTCAAAGCCAAGTCTTATGACCCCCAGGTGGACACCTTCAGAAACAGAACGGGCGGTATGGACTCGCAGATGCTGCCCTATTTGCAAGACATCGCGTTTCAGACCTGGGTTGCCAAACAAGCGATGCCACACTTCGAGTTCAGCAGTGTTCTGATGCTGGCTGACAAATCCAAGCCTTGCTCCGTTCACAATCTGAACCAGAATTTCAAAATCCAAAAGGATCAAAATCAAAAAACGACCATCACCGTCAAGCCTGGGCTCAAAGCCCAGGACCTGGGTGAGCCGATCCTCACACCCGTGCGTGTGGACGAGTTTGTCGAGGAAATCTTGAGCACCGCCTTGAAGGTTCCTGGTTTTGACGGCCGGTTTGAGGACTTGATCAAAGAATGGTCAGATCGGTACGACAAAGACGTCAAGATCCCACCCCATATCCAACACGGCACCCACTGCGCCAACTGTGAATTCAAGACTTCAAGTCGACACCCCAACTTGAAGAGTGGTTTTTTGGAGTGCTGGCAAGAAGCCACGGGCCACAGCATCGAGGCCTTGGAGAAAGGGACGGTGGTCGACATCTACAACTACCGCAGCAAACACCAGCTGCTCAAGCAACGCAAGTATTTATTTGAAGACTTAGAAAGAAGTGATTTCAGTGCCGAGCCATCCAAGGGTGAGATCACCCTGGGCCTTCGGCAATGGATGCAAGTGTCTGGCGACATCCCCGGCGGGGGAGACTTTGACTTCCATCAACACCTGGCCCGAGAAACCATGTCCCAATGGAGCTACCCGCTGCATTTCATCGATTTTGAGACGTCGAGGACGGCCATTCCGTTTTTCAAAGGACAAAAGCCCTATTCGAGCGTCGCGTTTCAGTTCTCTCACCACATCGTGCATGCGGACCAGCGCCTGGAGCACAAAGGCCAATACCTCGAGACACGCTGCGGCATCCATCCCAATTACAGCTTTGTGCGCGCCTTGATGGCGTCTGTGGGCGAGACGGGAACGATTCTCATGTGGACCCCGCATGAAAACACCACCCTCAACAGCATCTTGGCCGAGCTGATGGACGACGAGTTCGCGCCCACCGATGCAGAACTCTTGAAGAACTTCATTCGCGACATCACCACGGAGAAAGTCAACCCAAGCCTGGTTCGCGAGGGCAAGAGGTGCATGGTGGATCTTTGCGATGTGGCCAAAAAGACTTTTTTCCACAAAATGACTGGGGGCAGCTCTTCGATCAAGAAAGTCCTGCCCGCGGTCATGCACTCGTCGCGCTTTTTAAAGGACAAATACAGCCGCCCCTTGTTAAAGCGTCAAGGCGAGAGCTTGAATTTGGAGGAGATGGTGTGGTGGCGAGAAGAAAAAGGACAGATCACCAGTCCCTACCAATTGCTCCCACCGGTGTTCAAGGACCTCGACCCCGAGTCGGTGGCCACACTCGAGCTCGACCCTGATTTGCACATCAGCGAGGGCGGCTCGGCCACGGTCGCCTATGGCAGACTGCAGTTCACCGATGTCTCCCCTGCCGAACGAGACGCCGTGCACCAAGCACTCCTGCAGTACTGTGAACTCGATACCCTGGCCATGGTCATGGTCTATGAAGCGTTCCTGCATGGGTTTTGAACCGATTCCCATGCCTATCTTGGTCTTGACCTGTGGCTTGGGGATGGTGGTGGTGATCTCTCTCATCACCAAGCTCAAGGCGCCGCTTGCGCTCAGGTCCTGCGTGTACCTCAAGCTCGACCCTGGTGCGTCAAGAGGCGCTGGCCGGATAGAGCAGGTTCAACAGTCGCTGCAGATGAAACACCATCTCTGACTCGGTGCTGTCCTTGAATGCGAACGCTTGCCCGTTCCACCACTGCGCAATTTGAGGCACGGTGATTGCGCCTCCCATCACGTTGCAGCCCACATAGCTCAACAGCGACTTGGCTGAATTCACCCCCACCGCCCCGCCACTCCAACCCGTTGAGACCGAACACACCAAGGTGGGCTTGTCGGCAAAGGCGTTGGCGGTATTGGCTTGGATGAACTGCAGGCGAGACACCCAGTCGATGAGATTTTTGAGAAAAGGGGTGAGCATCCCGTTGTACTCAGGCGAGGCCAACACCAAGCCATCGGCGAGCAAGAGCCGAGTGTGGAGCGCCATCACCCGCGCTTGTACATGGGGATCGGTCTCCAGGTCTTGATTGAAAAGCGGCAAATCGATCTCACCTGGTTGGACCAAATCGATCTGAACGTGCCCGCCCATGAGTCGCGCCAAGTGCACGAGCACTGCTGGTGGTGCGACTCTCGTCGCTGGCTACCCGAACACATCCAAACTCTTTTCATAATAGATCTCTCAAAATATGACCCGCCAGCGCAGAACTCGGCTCTCACCCCCACTGGCACAGACGGCTGACCCATCGTAGCGCTCTCGATCAAGACACATTCTTGCCGGCCCACGGCAACGCATTGCCACTGGGCTGGCATATTCAAGGTTCGGGACTCTGGAGTGCGCTTTACAGGTTCGCAATACAACTTCACAGGTCCGATAAAACCTCAAGGAATCAAGGACTTGCTGGGGGTCGACCCAGGCGCACGAATCTTTACTCGGCGCACCCCCCGCTTTGGCATGCTCGGTGCAGTGACCCCTGTGTCGGCTCATGCATGTCGAAATGTCCAAAGCATCTTTACATGTGAGCAATTTTCAAACCAAGTTTTTTTGACACCAGGAGGTCACCATGGGCATGAGCATAGGTTCATCATCGGCTGCATTGGGACTGCAAAGCAGTTCGGTCTCATCGGCATGGCAACAGCGCCACCAAAACATGAATGCACTCAAAACCGCATTGCAAAGCGGCAACTTGAGTGACGCGCAAAGCGCTTTTTCAGCGATCACCGCGAATAATCCCAACATCAACCCCAATGGTCCTTTGGCTCAAATCGGTGCCGCCCTTCAAAGTGGCAACATCACAGCGGCACAACAAGTGGCGAGCTCCTTTGAGGCGATGAGAGGTGCGGGTGGCGCCAGTGCACCAGGAGGCCACGGCGAAGGGCCTGGACCCAACTCGCCCAGCACCTATGGGTTCGCGTCGACCTTTGCAACGGCGTTGGTCAATGCCTTGACCCAAGCCGGTATTGGCACCAACCCTTCTTCTGCCGCGAGCCCCGCTGCTGGCAATAACTCACCCAATGCTGCCGCGTCCAACACCACCGATCCAGCGATTGCGCAAAGTGTCACCGCATTCATGCAAAACCTCTTTGCCGCCTTGCAGTCCCAGGGTGCATCTAGCCCCTTGGGCTCGAGCTCAAGCGCCAGCTCCCTCACTAGCAACAACACGGTGGGTGCCAGCGCAACCACCAGCAACGCAGCAAGCGCCTCCGACCCAACACAAGTGGCCTCGGCCGCGGGCAACACCGCGCCCACGCCCACCACCACCAACGGTGCGGCCAACCCGCAGCCAGGTCAATCTCACCATCGATCTGGAGGTGGCGGGGGTGGACATCACCACCATTACGCAAGCGCTGGCGGTGCAGACACCAGCCAATTGAGTGCGAATTTACAAGCCTTGATCACCCAACTCTCAAGCGGTGGCACAGCATCGGGAACCACCGCCGACCCCACCTCTTTGACAGCTTTGGCCTCCAGCTCAGGTTCAAACTCAGGCTCCAGCACCATAGCAAGCCTTGCGCAATCCATGTCCAACGCCAGCGCCTCCTCCAACGCGGCCAATGTGAGTCAATTGCAGCAAAGTTTCAGCAACTTGGCCGGCACTGCGGGGGGGTCATCAGCGCCCAACGCGCTGTTGACCTTTTTGCAAAATTTGGCTTCAAACTTGCAAAATGTGGGATCCAGCGGAGGACTGCTGAATTTGTCAGCCTGAGCGGAAAAAGACGACCACCAAATGTGATCTGCGGGGATCACTTTTGGTGCGCTTGGCCCCCGCTGCTGCGCACTGTTCTTCATGGGATCAAAGGACTCTGATGGCATGGTGGGCGACTGCAAAACAGCGACCAGCCAAGGGGGGTGAGAAAGACAAGGGGCAGATAAGCCAAGGGGTACTGCCAATGAATTTCAAAATCAAGGGCTCGTCAGAATGAGATACCCCGGCCATGGTCATGGTCGACGAGGCATTCCAGCATGGGTTTTGAGCGCCCAATGGGCGAGCTGTGCTATCCTGAGACACGCACGACCCGCCACTGAGCGGTATCCTCGTGATCTGGGCACCCCTTATTTTTTCTCGTTCCTCAAGACTCGCGCATGAAGTTGATTCTTAAACTTTTTTTCATGGTCTTCACGGCGTCCTTGGTGTTGGCTTTG
>CAISQQ010000455.1 GCA_903887655.1 uncultured Burkholderiales bacterium | reverse complement strand
GGTGCGTGCGCTCAAGTCCTGTTTTCTCGGCCACACGGGTCATGGAGCCCCCCTCTTGGACCAAGTGAAACTCAAAATTCGCCTTCTCAAATGCATCCCGCGCTTCTCGCAAAGGCTGTTCCATCTCTAAGACTTGCTGTGTGGGTGAGAGTTGAGAGGCCGCCTGAGTGGTCTCTGGTGTGGGATGCGCATAGGCTGCACCTCGGCCACCCACGTTGAATTCAGAGGCAAAAGCGCTCAATGCGCCTGTTGGTCCATTTGCCTGAAAACCAGCACCCGGTGCTGATGTGCCTTGAAGATTGGCATTGACACTTGAGCGAGCAGCCCCTTGAACCGAGGCCGCAAATTGACTGCCTTGAGGCGGGTACAAGGGGTTTGAGTTGGAGTTGGATGCGGTGCTGGAAGTTCCAATTGTTTTCTTTTGAAGACCGGTTTCCACGGCCTTCAACAACTTTTGCATCGTGATGGGTTTTTCAAGGAAAGCTTGAGCACCGATGCGGGTGGCTTCAACGGCAGTATCGATCGTTGCGTGTCCGCTCATCATGATCACAGGCATGTTGAGGAGTCCAAGGGTTGACCATTCTTTGAGAAGAGAGACACCATCGGTGTCTGGCATCCAAATGTCGAGCAACACCAAGTCAGGACGCGCGATTTGACGCGCAGCGCGGGCTTGCGCTGCATTCTCAGCCAACTCCACGGTGTGTCCCTCGTCGTTCAAAATCTCGAACAACAGATCCCGGATCCCCAACTCATCATCAACCACCAATATATTTGCCATATGCCCGATTAACCCTCAACATGTTGCTCTTGCGCCACTTCGAATGATACCGATACTTGGGCTCCAATAATAGCCCCATTGTGCTCTAGGTTTTTTAAATTGATCCGCGCCCCATGGTCGTCGGCGATTTTTTTGACCACCGCCAGACCCAAACCTGTCCCCTTGGCCTTGGTTGTCACATAGGGCTCAAAAGCACGCTTCAAAATGAAGTCTGGGAAACCCGGCCCCGAATCCGTCACCACCAAGCGCACCCGCTCACCACGGGTGCTCGACTTGGAGCTCACCGTCAAGCGCCTAGAAGTCAAACCTTCCGTTGCATCCTGCGCATTTTGCAACAAATTGTGCACCACTTGCCTCACCTGCAGCGCGTCTCCTTTGATGAGCCCACACTTGGGATCCAAATCAAGCTCCAAATGGATCTCAGCACCCTCGGACGGCTGCCACAAGTAATTCGTTCGCATGGGGCGTTTGACATCAGCCTCTACCGAGGTGAGCTCCAAGAGCCCAGCGCTCTCTTGGGACACTGCAGTGTCCAACTCCTCCCCTCCTGCTCCATAAAACTGAACCACCTCAAAGAGCAGTGCATTCAAGTCCAAGGGCTGTAAAAAGGCTTGCGGCAAACGCGCATAGTCTCTGAACTCATTGACCAGCCTTTTCATGGCGTCAACTTGGTCGACAATCATTTTGACCGACTTCATGAGCACGGCTTGCTCGGGTTTTTCAAGCTTACCTGAGAGTTTCATCTCAAGCCTCTCGGCCGACAACTGAATTGGCGTCAAGGGGTTCTTGATCTCGTGAGC
>CAISQQ010000454.1 GCA_903887655.1 uncultured Burkholderiales bacterium | reverse complement strand
TCTCCAGGCCCAGCCATGGCGACAAATTTGACGCCAATGGCCGCATGCGAGGTGTTCTGGGGTTGCGACTGATTTGAAGGCGTCAAGTCGTTTCGATGAGAGGGCGACATGTGAGCTGAGATCCAAACGAATGAATTCTCAGTGTAATTCAAAACACCACGAACACCAGCCCCTGTCAGCTCGTTTGAACTTCTCGCCCAAGGACCGAGCGACTCCAACACCAGCGGCTCAATTGCCATGCAGTCAGGGTGAGTTGCACGGGAGCCAAGCCCTTGTTCACCCAGCTCAAACGGTTTCGTTGTGTTTCTTGGGGATAGATGCTGAGGCAGAAATGGAGATGGAGGGTGGGGTCGAGGTCTCAGTTTCTGGCCATCGAGCAGCCGTCATCAGTGTGGAGCCAAAGGTGGCGGTTGCGATTTGAGCCATGGGGCTTGAAGCGCTGGATCCTGTGGCGTTGTGGGTTGGCTTGGGGGCTGATAGATCAGGCGGCGACATGGCCACACAGGTGCACAGCGATAAATACTGCTCTGCCGACATTTCGGCCTCCAATTTGTTGATGGCGGTGGTCATGATAAAACCGATGCGATCAGCATTTTCCATGGGCGGGCGAATCCAGTCGCCTCGCTTTTTGAGGATCTCCACACTTTTCACGCCCGGAATGGGCAGTTTGGGTTGGATCACGCGGTTTAACAAGCCCACCGATTTCTCATCGGCGGTGATCCAGCGCGAGACACTGAATTGTGGTGTGGGGTGGTTGATGAAATGCGAATGCACGCGCGTGTCTTTGGCACTCAAGGGGTGAACCAATGGGCGCATTCTCTTGCCCAAATGCAAATCAATGAGCGAGCTCAGCACGTTATAGCCCAGCGAGTAAGACATGAGGCGCGAGAGCTTGGCCCCCACAAGCCTGGCGTTGATTTCAATCAATTGGTAGCCTTCATCGGTACAGACCAGTTCAATGTGCGACGCGCCAAAATCAAAGTCCACCGCATCCAGCCATGCAAATAGAGTGCGCTCAAGCGCCTGGAATTGACCCACATTGGGATTGAAGCAGCCGCCTCGGATGGCAAAGGAGGGTTCGTCGAAATATTGCTTTTCGTGGACGCCCAGCAATTGGTGTTCGCCATTCAATGTGAAGACATCACAACCCAAAACAGGCCCGCGAACGAAGCGCTCAACCAACATGCGGTCATTGGAGACGACCCCAAGACCATAGTCGCTCATGAGTGGGAGCATGTCTTGCAATGGGCTGATGTACTCCTCCAAATCCCACTCGTTTTCAAGCAGGAAAATATTTTGTGAGCCATACCCATCAGAAGGTTTGATGATGACAGGTAAGCCAATCCGTTTCACCGCTTCTTGGAGTTCTGGATTGCTCGTGGCCAAGGCAAATGGGGCTTGTACAAGTCCTTTGCTTTGCAGTTGGGATCGAACACTGTACTTGTCGCGCAACAGGGTTGCACTGGATGGATTGAGGAAGGGCAACCCCAATGCCTGGGCCAAACGCGCTGCCTCAACGAGTCGAATGTCAATGAGACAGAGCAAAGCATCAAAGGCATCTCTTTGGTGCAAAGTCTTCAACTGGGGCTCCAAGTCTGCGGCATCAAAACTCGGTGACTCGACAAGATGGTGGGCTTTTTCAACCCAAGACCACACCCGTGGATCGCGGCGGTAGATGCTCAAGTCACTGGTGAGGAAGGTGAAGCGGTCGCCTCTTTGGATGGCGCAGCTGAGCAAGTCCGTATCGTTGCCGCCGGGTAAGTCGATGATCAGAAGGTGAGACATGATAGGTCCTACTTAAGAGGGTGAAAAAATGAAGTGGTTTGAAAAGGGGTTTGAATGGACGCAGACGCTCGAGTGTTGTGACATGGCCGCCTTGCGTCATTGGGCCACGAGGCCAGCGAGTTCAATCGAGTGACCCCAATGCTGAAGTTGGTCTTTGACGTAGAGCGCCAACTCGGCTGGGGTCGATCCTCTGGACTCAAAGGCTTGCTTGGCAAATTCGGCTTGGGCCTCTTGGCCCTTCAAGGCTTCGTTGATGGCCAGGGACAGGCGTGAAGCAATCACGGGCGAGAGATTGGCGGGTCCAAAAATGCCAGACCAAGGGGTGATGGACAAATTGGGAAATCCAAGCTCATGCAGGGTGGGTGTTTGCGGCAACAAGGGGCTGCGTTTGTCTAAAAAAGTCACCACGGCATTGAGTTTGCCTTCTTTGACAAACTCCAGAGCATTGGCAGGGGTGCCGAGCATCAATTGAACCCGACCGGCCAAGAAGTCATTCATGGCGGGCACTTCGCCCTTGTAAGGGATGTGGACCATTTTGAGGTGGTTGAGTTGGGCAAGTTCTGCCGTTCCCACCACACCCCCCACATTGCCCGAGCCGTAGTTGACCTGATCGGGGTGGGCGTGGATGTAAGCAATCAGCTCGTTCAAGTCGTGGGAGGGGATGCTCGGGTGTGCGAATAAAAAGAAAGCAAACTTGCCCGTGTTGCTGATGGGTGTGAAGTCATTCAAGACGTTGTAGGGCAAACTTTTATGCAAATAGGGCAGCGCCGACATCGATCCATAGGTGGCCATGAACAGGGTATAGCCATTGGGCTCAGACTTGGCCACAAAATCAGCGGCAATGGCGCCATCGGCACCGGCTTTGTTGTCAATGATGACCGCTTGGCCCATGGACAGCCCCAAGGGCTTGGCAATGGTTCTGGCCACGATGTCGAGGGCTCCACCCGGTGGGAACGGGACCACCAAGTGAATCGGTTTGTTGGGAAAGTGGTCGCTGGTTTGGGCTTGCCCTTGCACTCCCGCGCTCAAAGCCATCGCGGTCACGAGCCACACAAAGACGTGAAAGCAGTTGATCGGCAGAGTTTTTAAAAGAGTCGACATGGATTCTCGGTTGATGTCAGGCCGCTCAAGGCTGAGCCGCATGGGGTTCTCAATGCAAGCCATCACGCGGTGGTGTTGATTTTTCCACCCAAGCCCAAAATCGACGATGCGCTCGAGTTGGACGGGGGTTGGTAAGTGCTGGTGTTGGCTTCGAGGGCAGTCTGTAAGGCAGACTCGGCGGTGTTCTTGGAGCCAGTGAGCAAAGTGGTCAAGCTGTTGAGTGGATTGTTGGGCGTAGCAGCCGGGGTGGCGGTGGGTGTCTTGCCGCCATGCATGTGTTTACCGTTCTTGGCTTGCAAGGCCACTGCAATGGCCTGGGCACTTTTCAAGTCACCCTTTTGAAGGGCTGCGCCAATTTGTGAAATGGGCGAGTGGGGGTTGGGGACTTTGTCAGTACCGGCTTGGCCACTCGGCGCTGCGCCTGTGAGGTTGGAGAACGCGCTTTGAGCGCCCGCAAGGTCGCCTGCGCTCAAACTGGTAAAGAGGGCTTGTGAGCTTTGTTGGCGCTGTTGGAGAGCCGCCGTGTTGCT
Organism: uncultured Burkholderiales bacterium; assembly: GCA_903887655.1. Lineage (GTDB taxonomy): Bacteria > Pseudomonadota > Gammaproteobacteria > Burkholderiales > Burkholderiaceae_C > Limnohabitans. Next base: position 876 of record CAISQQ010000454.1, on the reverse strand, counting down.
GCTCGCCTGAGCGGCCCAGGTGTTGTTGGATGATCCGACACGCATACCCATAGGAGATTCCTCATTATAAAAAGAGGGTCGACTCCATGGAGCCCACCGATAGAGTGACATCAGCAATGCCCATGCCATGGGTAGGGGGTTGCCATGTAAAGTCCTTCAAGTTGAGCTCGTTGTCCTCAGTTTCGTCTCGCTTGAGCGGGCTTGGTGTCAAAAATCGGATCCCTTTGGGGGGCTGTTTGTCACGGTCATGGGCCCTATCCTTGGGGGTTGGGACTTGACCTTCAGGGCATATAAATCAATATTAAAGTATTATTAAAAATTAAAAATAGAGCTCTTACATAGTATTATTTGAGAATAAGTAGTCCCACCTGGAGAAGTTCTAAAGACCAGGTTGGGAGAGAGCCGTGTTCAGTGCGTGCTGCGAGCCAACGCCAACGTATCCCAGGCCCTAGCCGCTGAGGTGTCCACGGCTCTTTGGGTGGAGATGAGCCCGACTTGATCAGCGGCAAACAAGCGGCATGGGGTGTAAAGTGGCCGCCCAAGAGGCAAACAATTGCCACCCGGTGGCCAAGTCTTCAGGCCAAGAGCTGTCCAACAGAGGATCCTGTGCGATTGACCCCCTCCAAGCTTGAATTCATATTCAGCCTAGCCGCAAGCGATCCGCCTGGTTGAGTGGGACGGGTGATGAGAGCCGATTTGTGGTTCACCGGGTCGAGCGCACGGGGCTGGTCAATGTGTTCAAGCTGATGGAGATCATGGACGCGCACAATTTTGATGACCCAAGGGCATGGGTCTTTAAAAGTGCGTGGGGATGTCGTATAAACTCAGCCCTGGTGCCAAGGCAGTACTGGGCAGCGCATGATGTGTCTCAAAATC
>CAISQQ010000453.1 GCA_903887655.1 uncultured Burkholderiales bacterium | reverse complement strand
TGGTGCTTCAGCCATCTACGGCACCGATGCGGTGGGCGGGGTGGTGAACTTCATTACCAAGAAAAATTACTCTGGCATGGACTTGAGCATGGAGTCTTTGAGTCCCACTTCTGCTGGGGGTGGTCAAGCCAAGCGAATGACCTTCTCAGCGGGCAAAGGCAATTTGGACGCTGATGGCTACAACATGTGGTTTTCAATCGACAACCGCTCGCAATCCTCTTTGATTGCCCTTGATCGCAGCTTCGGTGCCTCAGGCTTAATTCCTTCACAGGGCCTGGCCAAAACGTCAGGCACCACTTTCCCCGCCAATTTCTCTTATACCAAAAAGGGTGGGGGCACGGGTTCTGGTAACTTGACCTATCCCAATTGCGCGCCTCCCTTGTCTGTCTCCTTGGGGACTGGAGTATGTCGCTTCGATTACACGGCGGCCATTGATTTGATTCCACAAACCGACAACACCAACGTCAACGCCAAAGGCACCTTCAAGTTGGGGGGTGACCATGTGCTGACCTTGTCGGCCGTTGCTTCTCAAAACACCAATGTCTCCCACGTGGCACCTGATCCAGTCACGGGCCTCACCATGCCCACGAGCAGTCCTTTTTACCCCAGCACCTACCCGGGTCTGGACACTTCAAAAGGCCTCACAGGCATAGGCTGGCGCATGGTCCCAGCCGGTGGACGTGAAACCTTGGCGCAGGCCAATGCTTCTCGCATGGTGGCTGATTTGACCGGCACCATTGGTGACTGGGATTACCAAACCGGATGGTACGCCACCCGCAGTGCTGTGAGTGACAGCGCCACCAACGGCTACGTCAACAAGTCCATGATTCAAAAAGGCATCACGAGTGGCCTCTTGAATCCTTTTGGCTCGAACACCGCTGACGCTTTGAGCTACATCGCCGCCAACAAAGCATTTGGAATGCTTCAAACTGGGGTGGGCTCTGCCATTGGAATTGACGCACGGGTTAATCGTGAGCTCTTTGCCATGGACGGCGGTAAAGCAGCCATCTCATTGGGTGGTGAATTGCGCCAGGAGAAATACAACTCAGACACCAACGACAACATGGTGAACTCGGTGCCTTCCGCCGGTTTGTCACCCTATCACGTTGATGGTGCCAATCGCAATGTGACCGCTTTGACCGCTGAGTTGCTCATGCCAGTCTCCAAGCGTCTCGAGCTCCAGGCTGCTGCACGCTATGACCAATACAGCGATTTTGGTAAAACACTCAATCCCAAATTGGCGTTCCGTTACACCGCTTCACCCAGCACCATTTTGCGTGGCTCAGCGAGCACGGGCTTTAGAGCACCTTCCTTGGATGAGCTCTACGGTCCCCAGGCTGCGACCTACACGCAAAATGCCTACAACGACCCGATCTTGTGCCCAGGCGGCAAAGTCACGGCAGCCGGTATAGCTTCCCGCGACTGCGGACAGCAAACCCAGGCACTCCAAGGTGGAAACCCAGCCTTGCAACCCGAAAAATCGACATCCTTCAGCTTGGGAACGGCCTTCAAGCCCTCTCAAGATTTGTTGATGACCGTGGACTACTGGAACATCTTTTTGACCAACCAAATCAGCGGTTTCCCTGAGCAGACCATTTTTGCGGATCCCACCACGTATGCCAACAGGATCACCCGTTGTAATACCTTGGGTGCTGCACAGTCTCAACAATACGATGGCTGTACGGTGGTACCCAACTCCAACGCCATTGCTTACATCAACACGCTCACCGCCAACTTGGGCAATGTCAAAACCAATGGCTTGGACTTCTCAGCCGCTTGGGCCTCGGCCATTCCCGATGTGGGTCGTTTGACGGTCAACTATGAAGGTACTTTGGTGCTTTCTTACAAATACCAACGCACCATTGGCGGAGAGTATGTTGAAAACGTCGGACTCTACAAGGACTCGAGTCCCATCTTCCGTTGGAGACATTATTTGAGCACCAGCTTGAATTCAGGCGCCCAGCGCTACAGCTTGGGACTGCGCTACATCTCTGGCTATACGGATGAAAACGTGCAGACCGACGTCTACAACCAAGTGAAAGCATACACCGTGGTTGACGCGGGTTGGGGCTACACAGGCATCAAGAACATGAATTTGGGTGTGGTTTTGAAAAATGTCTTCAACACCTCACCCCCATTCTCCAACCAGGGCGCGACCTTCCAACAAGGCTACGATCCCCGTTACACCGATCCATTGGGACGTGCTTTGATGGCCAAATTGAGCTACAAGTTCTATTGAGACCCGATTCCACCGCTTCGAGCTCAAGCGGCTCGAGTGTGGAATCCAAAGACCCGAGTGTTGAGAGGGGTGCATGAGAAAACCCCTCTTGCTCTCTGGTCTTTTTTTTGTTTTTTAAATATCAAAATTTGCTGGACGGGTTTTGATCGACAATATGCCTGACGATGTGAACTGTCTTCTCTCAAGATGAGATACTTGGTGGGTTGGACGACGTGTGTTTGATTTTTCTTTAGCCCTACATCAATTGATCAATCCCATGTGCTGTTGCCTCAAGCGCTTGATGCGTGATGGAGTTGCTGGCGTCTTGTTGATGCAAGTCGTGTGGGGACACGCCTGGGTGTTGAACGCACCCATTTCACAAGATTTGATCGATCAAAATGTTTTGGTGAGTTCTTATTTGGAGGGCCCCAAACACCTTGACTCGGCATCGTCTTACAGCAGCAACGAGACGACTTGGACTTACGCCGTTTACGAGCCGCCTCTCAAATACCATTACTTAAAACGGCCCTACGAAGTCGAGCCCAAGACCCTGGTGCAACTGCCCCAGGTCACTTACTTGGATCAAGGCGGGCGTGAGTTGCATTTCAAAAGCAAGCCATTGAGCGCTTCTGATCAGCAAAAAGTGGCCGTGAGTGTTTTTGAATTGAAACTTCAAAAAGGCATTCTGTTTGCACCTCACCCAGCCTTTGCAAAAACCGACAATGGCGAGTTGTTGTACAGCCATTTGAGTGCGGCCGATCTCAAAGACAAAAAAACACCTTATGATTTTCCCAAGACAGGGACTCGCGAATTGGTCGCCGATGACTACGCCTATGGCATCAAGCGCTTGGCCACGCCAAGAATCATCTCACCCTCCTATGGTTTTTTGTCAGAAAAAATAGTGGGCTTTGATGGGTATGGACAGCGCGTCAAAGCCCTCAATGAAGAGATGAAGGCCAAGCGTGGCAGCTTGACATTCAATGCCAAAAAACCCTTGCCTTGGCTTGATTTTCGCGACTTGAACTTTGAAGGCGTGCAAGTGATGGATCGCTACACCTTGAGGATCAAGGTCAAGGGTCTCTATCCTCAATTCAATTACTGGTTGGCCATGACGTTCTTTGCGCCTGTGGCTTGGGAGGTGGATGCTTTTTATGCCCAGCCGGGGATGGTGGAGAAAAATTTCACCTCGGATATCTGGCCGGTGGGCACGGGTCCATTCATGCTCACCGTGCACGAGCCCAATTCAAAAATGCTGCTCCAAAAAAACCCCAATTTTCGCGGTGTGCCCTATCCTTGTGAAGGCGAGCCTGAAGATCGAGAGAGTGGTCGCTTGAATGATTGCGGCAAAACCATGCCTTTTGTCGACCAAATTCTCACCTTGAGAGACAAGGAAAAGACCTCCATCAGCACCAAATTTGTTCAAGGCTATTACGACACCCCACAAATTGAACGAGGCGAGCAGGGCATTCTCTACCAAGTCGCTATTCAAGACGAGACAGGGGTCGCCTCCGAGCTCAAATCTCACCAGGTTCAATTGCCCAGCACGCTACAAGTGGGGCAGTGGTTTTTTGGCTTCAATTGGCTAGACCCTGTGGTGGGTGCGGGTAAAACGCCCCAAGAGGCCGAGCGCCACAAACTCTTGCGCCAAGCCATCACCATGGCCTTTGATTTTCAGGAATACATCGCGATATTTGAAAACAACAGAGCCAAGGCCAATTCAAGCTTGGTGGTGCCCGGAGTGTTTGGCGCAGACCCCAACGCCTTGAACCCCTTGCTCTACGACATGAAGTCACCCTCGCAACCGAGAAAGACCCTTGAAGAGGCCAAACGCTTATTGAGCTTGGCGGGCTACCCCAATGGGCGAGACGCCAAAACGGGACAACCGTTGGTGATCAACTTCGACACGCAAGGCGTTGGACCGGGCTACAAAGCCAAATGGGATTGGGTGGCCAAGCAGTTTGCCAAGCTCAATATCCAGCTTGAAATCCGAAACACCGACTTCAACCGCTGGCAAGACAAAATGATCAAAGGTTCGGCGCAATTTTTTTACGCGGGGTGGCTCGCCGATTATCCCGATCCCGAAAACTTTCTTTTCCTTCTGTATGGGCCCAACGGTAAAGTGAAATTCGGCGGGGAAAATGCTTCCAATTATTCCAACCCCGAATATGACCATTTATTTGAGGCCATGAAGGACATGGACAACACTCCCGAGCGACTGGCCTTGATCAAAAAAATGGAGGCCTTGATGCAAGACGACGCCGTGTTGATTTTTGGCTGGTCTGATGAGTTTGGAGGCGCTTATCAACCTTGGGTGCACAACGGCAAACCCTCCAACATTATTCGAGACCATGTGAGCTACCTAAGAGTGGATACTCGCATGAGGCGCGCCAAGATTGACGAATGGAATCAGGCGGTGGTTTGGCCTTTTTTCTTATTGCCCGCACTCTTGTTGCTGTTGGTGTGGCCAGCCTGGTCGGTGTGGCGCAAACGCCAAAGCACTCGCTTGAATGCGGCATGGGCGAGCGTTGACCCCAAGTCATCCCTCCATGAAGAGGAGCTCAAGCCATGATTCGTTTTCTGATGCGCAAGCTTGCTTACGGTTTTTTGATCCTCATGGGCATCAACCTCTTGACTTTTTTGCTCTTTTTTAAACTCAACACCCCAGATGACATGGCACGCATGCAGTTGGGTGGCAAACGCATCACTCCGGCGGCCATCGAGCAGTGGAAGGCTGAGCGAGGCTACGACCGGGCTCTTTTTTACGATGAAAAGTCCTCGGGCACCCAATCCATCACCAACACATTGTTTTTTGATACAACGCTGCACTTGATGAGTTTTAACTTCGGGCGCTCAGACAGCGGGCGTGACATCACCACGGAAATTACCAAGCGCGCCATCCCAAGTCTTGCCTTGGCGCTGCCAAGCTTCATCGTGGGCATGTCTTGCGCCATTGCCTTGGCCTTGATGCTGGCGTTTTTTCGAGGCACTTACTTGGACTTTTGGGGAACCTTGATCTGCGTTGTGATCATGTCCATTTCGTCACTCTTTTTTATTGTGGCAGGCCAATTCATCATCGCCAAAACCCTCCAGTGGTTGCCCGTATCGGGGTACAGTGGGCAAGGTGACGCGTGGCGATTTTTGATCATGCCCATTGCCATCAGCGTGATGTCGAGCCTTGGGAACCATGTCCGATTCAACCGCACGGTCTTTTTAGAAGAAATCGACAAAGACTATGTGCGCACCGCTCGCGCCAAAGGCTTGTCCGAAGTGCGGGTGCTTTTTGTCCATGTGCTCAAAAACGCCTTGATCCCCATCATCAGCTCAAGCGTGGCCATCATTCCTTTGCTCTTCATGGGAAGCCTCATTGTGGAGTCGTTTTTTGCAATCCCTGGACTCGGAAGCTATTTGATTGAGGCGATTGGCTCGCAAGACTTTGCCATTGTGAGATCGATGGTGTTTGTGGGCTCCTTTCTTTATATTGCGGGATTGATTTTGACCGACTTGTGTTACGCCTGGGCTGACCCGCGCATTCGATTGCAATAAGATCTCTTCAAAACCCATGAATTCAAAGTTCACGAGCTTCACCGACAAGATTCAATAAAACACCACCATGCAACCGGTCTTGATGCTCATTGATTTCTTTTTGTACGCACTGGTACTGTGTGGGATCGTGTATGGGCTCTATGTCTATAAAACCCCACCGCTCAAAGCGTCTTGGGGCAAAGCGTTGATGCGCCCCGTTTCTGTGGCCAGTGCCATGGTGTTGTCATTGTTTATTGTGGTGGCCATGCTCGACTCGGTCCATTTCCGCTTGCCCCTTGAGCAAGAAGCCGCGGGTCAGGTGGTTTATGCGGAGCCTCAATCCTTATTGGACTGGCTCACGCAGTCGCTCAAAACAGCGAAGGAGCGCAGCTACTCAGCCCCCTTGTCAGCCTATGCCTTCAAAAAAGAAAGCTTCATTCAAGATGGACTCAATGTTCGCGATTACCCCAGACTGAAGTTTGGGGGGGCACACTTGAAGGACCCCAAGACTGAGCGCATCGCCGACTGTGTGACGTTGAGCCTTCAAGCCTTGGGCGAATCTGTCGTTTTGAATCTTTGCTTGTGGGCGATTTTATTTGGGGTCTCCGCTCTTCGCTCATCGAGCTCAACATGGCTTGCGCATTGGAACTGGGTTCGACAAGGTCAGTTTGAGTGGCCTGTTAAAACGGCCTTGCTCACTTTCTTTTTGATCAGCACCACCGTGCTTTGGTTCATCACCTTGTCAGCCCACTACCACGTGCTGGGCACCGATCAAATCGGCAACTCGGTTTTATTGCTGGCTTTAAAAAGCGTGCGAACGGCCTTTGTCATTGGCACGCTAACAACGTTGGTGATCATGCCCTTGGCACTGGTGCTGGGGATCACCGCTGGATTTTTTAAAGGCTGGGTGGATGAGGTGATTCAATACGGCTACACACTTCTCGCCTCCGTTCCTGATGTCCTCTTGATTGCCGCGTCGGTCCTGATGCTGCAAGTCTTCATTGACTCACACGCGGGGTTTTTCAATTCCACCTTGGCGAGAAGTGATGCGAGACTGACCTTTTTATGTTTGATCTTGGCGCTCACCTCGTTCACAGGTCTGTGCCGACTCATCCGTGGAGAGACCATGAAGCTCAGAGAGCTCGACTACATCCAAGCCGCTCAGGCCTTTGGGGTGAGTCGCGTGCGCATTTTGTTCGCCCACATCGCTCCCAATTTGATGCATTTGGTGCTTATCAATTGTGTGATGCAGTTCTCGGGATTTATTCTCTCGGAGGCTGTCCTCTCCTATGTGGGCGTTGGGGTGGACGCCAACACGGCGAGTTTTGGGGTGATGATCAACGCATCTCGCGATGAATTGGCCGCAACACCTGTGGTTTGGTGGACTTTGGCGAGTGCATTTTTATTCATGTTTTCATTGGTCATCAGCGCCAACATGCTCGCCGATGCAGTTCGCGATGCCTTTGACCCCAAATCTCGAGCCACGATCGTTAAAAAACGTCCTCGGCGCCTCTCTTATCCCATTGCCCCGAACGCGCCCAATGCCCAAGGTGTTCAGGCGAGTGATCGCGTCTAAAGTCATGACCACGTCAAGCACCACCACCACCACGCCAGTCAGCCCCAAACTCCCGCCCGTATTGACGGTGAAGGGTTTGGGGGTTGATTTGCAAAGCGCAAACACTTGGGTTGAGGCTTTGAGTGCGCTTGAGTTTTGCATCGAGGAGGGGCAAACCTTTGCGCTGGTGGGGGAGTCTGGATGCGGCAAATCCATGACTGCTTTGGCCCTCATGCAACTTTTACCCGATGTGGCACACCTGACCTCGGGTGAGGTTGACCTGAAAGGCCAAGATTTGTTGGCCTTGACGGAGCGTGAAATGCAAGGCTACCGTGGGCGAAAAATATCGATCATTTTTCAAGAACCGGCCACGAGCTTGAATCCGGTGATTCGGATCGGTGAGCAAGTCACCGAAGGCATCCTGCGCCACTTGCCTGAACTCTCGAGAGGCGAGGCTCAAGACAAAGCGCGTGAATGGCTTGAGCGAGTGGGTCTTGGAGAGGTTGATCAACGTTTTAATCAGTTTGCCTTTGAACTCTCTGGGGGACAACTCCAACGGGTGATGATTGCCATGGCTTTGGCTGCAGAACCCGATGTGTTGATTGCCGATGAACCCACCACCGCTTTGGACGTCACCCTTCAAGCGCAAGTGCTCGATTTACTGAAGTCACTCCAAGCTGAGCGCAAGTTGGCGCTTCTTTTGATCACCCATGACCTGGCTGTGGTCAAGGGCATGGCCGATCATGTGGCCTTGATGTATGCCGGTGAAATTGTTGAAGTCTGCTCAGCGCACCGCTTCTTTCAAGAGGCTCGCCACCCTTACTCCCAATTGTTGATGCAGTCCCTGCCCAGCACCCAAAAACGAGGCGGGGACTTGGCCGCCATCTCGGGGCAGGTACCGCCGTTGTCTGAGCAGTTTGTCGGCTGTCGCTTTGAGCCGAGGTGTCCGCTCGCGACTGCTCAGTGTCAAGATCCCTTGGCCAACACCATGCGCCACTTGACGTTCCCAGCCGAGGTGTCCATCGAGAGCTCAAGCAACACGGCTTTACCCCAGGTGCACAGTGTTCGCTGTGTCAGGGCCCAAGAGCCTTGGGTTGCACTGGTGCGCGAGCCCATCCGCGTTTCACGGCCTACTGAGTCATCTCATGATGAACCCCCACCCAAATCGCCCTTGTTGCAAGTCAAAGATTTGAAGGTGTCTTATGGCTTGAAGGGTGGAGGGTGGTTGAGCAGCAAGACCCCGGTCTTTGAAGCGGTGAAAGGGGTCTCTTTTGAGATTGCCAAAGGTCAAACCTTGGCCCTGGTGGGGGAGTCAGGGTGCGGAAAGACCACGCTGGGTAAAGCCTTGATTCAGGTGCTTGGCCCCAAAGCTCGGGTGAGTGGTGAAGTGATTCTCTCGCATCAGTCACTCCTCTCGCGTCAAAAGGAGACCTTGCGAGAAGCCAGGCGCCAGATGCAAATCATCTTTCAAAATCCATTTGCATCGTTGAATCCGCGAATGAGAATTGAAGACATTTTGCTCGAAGGCATGGTGAGCCTGCATCCCGAATGGACTCCTGCGCAAAGAAGTCGAGACATTTTGGAGCTCTTGGATCAAGTCGGTCTTGCACGCACATCGCTGCAGCGTTTTCCCCATGAGTTTTCGGGGGGGCAGCGCCAACGCATTGCGATTGCAAGGGCCTTGGCCATCAAGCCTCAGCTGATCATTTGCGATGAGCCCACCTCAGCCCTGGATGTTTCTATTCAGGCCCAAATTTTGAATTTGTTGCGCGAGCTCCAAACTAGGCTTGGGGTCAGTTATTTGTTCATCACCCACAACATGGGCGTGGTGTCTTATTTGGCCGATCAGGTGGCGGTGATGAAAGCCGGTGAATTCGTAGAAATCGGTCAAACTCAAGACGTCATGGACAACCCAAAGCATCCTTACACCCGCCGACTCCTGGCGAGTGTGCCCAGACTTTAAGGGCCTACACTTCTTGCGGCAAAGTGAGTTTGACTTCATGCTTGAAGAAAGTGGCTCAATGTGTATCACCAGAGCCTAGAGCAATATCGTCCTTCACAGTCTTTTTGCGATGACCACAGCTCAAGCGGATTTTGTATCCATTTTCAACGTTCCCACTTCACACAGGTCTCACCAGCTTTGCTGATTGAATGATGTGTTTAAAATTTCAAGAATTTAATTTTTAGTCAATTGTCCGTCTATCACTTCAATGATTCTTTCGCAGCGTGACGACAAAAGCAAGTTATGCGTTACAAAGAGGACTGTGGTTCCTTGTTGTGCACAAACATTTTGTAACAGCTCAAAAACACCATCTGCACTTTTAGTATCCAAGTTGCCTGTCGGTTCATCGGCCAATATCAATGCAGGATTCATGGCCAATGCCCGAGCAACAGCCACCCGTTGTTGCTGACCACCTGATAAATGTGATGCAGGCGAGTTCATCCACCGGGTGAGTCCTACACTCTCTAATAGATAAGCGGCACGTTCTCGCATTGAAGCATTTGCAAAGATGGCATCAGCAAACATGGGGATCATCACATTCTCAATTGCTGTGAATGCGCTCAGTAAATAGTGGTACTGAAAGACAAATCCAATCTTATGGCCTCGCAAACCTGTCAAGCCTTGGTCATTCAACAAGGAAGTCTCTTGTCCGCAAATTTTCAAACTTCCGCTACTGGGTCGATCCAACAAACCGACCGTGTTGAGCAAGGTACTTTTGCCTGAGCCAGATGGGCCAACCACGGCACAGAATTCACCCTCCATCAAGAGCAGATCGATACCGTGCAAGATCTCAGTTTCATTGGTTTTACCGGTATTGAATGATTTGCGAATACCCTTGAGTTCTAAAACGATGCCAGGGGGTTTTTTGATTGTTGATTGTTCCATGCATTAGCCTCGTATAGCCACGACGGGGTCCAACCTGGCCGCGCGCAATGCGGGTACAAATGCAGCAATCAAACCAGTCACCGTGGTGAGCAGCAATGTTTGTACGAGGAGTTGTGTGTCAAACGTCAATGCGAACATGACTGTTCCATCCGCGTTTCGTTGATATTTTTGCCAAAGTAGCAAAGCACTACCGCCAAGACCGGAGCCGACCAATGCGCCGGCAAAACCCAATAAACCACCTTGTAAGAGAAAGACCCTTAAGACCGGGCCGCGAGTAATGCCCATTGCACGCAAAATACCAATTTCTCGAGAGCGTTGCACAAC
>CAISQQ010000452.1 GCA_903887655.1 uncultured Burkholderiales bacterium | reverse complement strand
TGATTATTTGACTGAGAACGCCCAACTTGATGTGGAGTGCAGCGCACAGATTGAGCGTCAAGTTCAAGCGTGCATGGAACTTTTTTTAAAAGGCCACAATTGTCAACTGCGCAACTTCTCACACCAAACGCTCTCAAGTGGAGAGCACAAATTCAGTTACAAAATCGCTTTTGAACACGATCGCCCAGAGCAAGAATTCGGTCACCTGGAGAAAGAGTTGCGTGCGCTGGGCATCACCAAAATCGAATGGCACCGCTAAACCCTCTCCTTTGATGAGGGTGCAGTCCTCAATACTGCGCTTGAAAAGGCTGCGATAAGCGGTAGTTGCGATCAAAATGCCCCAGGTAGACTTGCGCGAGCTTGGGGTTGTTCCAGTTGACCAATACGTTTTCTGAGTTTTTGTGCGCAGCCGCTGAGGAGAAGTTAAAGCTGCCCAGTTCTACCGTTTGTTGATCAATGATCATGACCTTGTCGTGGTGGATGGGAAAGCGATCGATGAGTCTGACCTCGCAGCCCGCATTGACCAGTGCAGACAAGGCGGCGCGGGCTTTGCCACTGTGGTCCTCGCTGGTGCTGCTTTTCTTGTCCACCACCCAAGAAATTTGAATCCCTCGTTTTTTGGCCCGAATCAAGGCCTCAGTGATGGGTGCATTGGTAAAGCTGTAGGCCAAGCCTCGGATCTCGCGTCGGCTCGAATCGATGGCTTTGATCACCAGCTCTTCAGAGCCTTCATTGGGAGAAAATGCAACTTCCAAGGTTCCCATGGCGGGCATCTCAAAGGCCTGAGCGGCCATCCCACCAAAGAGGCTACTCAAGATCCAGAGCCACAACGCTAAGCGCGCGAGAGCTTTCTTGTCGCCGTTGGGGCGTTGTTTGGGGTGGTGAATGGTGTGGGGTGACAATGTGCGAGCGTTCATCATGGCTGGGGAGGATTCAATCAAAAGGGGGACTAAGGGTGTGAGCCCAATGCGCCGCGGGATGGGGATTGGGGGGGTGGAGACTCTCAAAGCGTATTCTAGAATGGATTGGATAGGCACAATGGCGATCACAGATGGCATTGCCGCACGGGTTGAGATGTCGCCGCGGCGCCATTGCTCGGTCTTGAATCCAAACTGACGGATAATGAGGATCTATGATTGACCTATCTTTAGCATGAAGAGCGCTCCTGCTGGCTCACTTTATTTGATGTTACCTGGGCTTTGTAGCACGCCCGAAGAACTCGCCAGTGTCCAGACCAGCTTGGACAAGCAAGGCTTTCAAACCAAAGCGGTGTCCATCCCCGGTTATTCCTTTGATCCAGAAAAAACCAAGCAAGTGGCGGTGAGCTTTGAGCGTTGGGTGGAAGATTTGCACGGAAAAATCACCAGCGAGCGTCTCGAGTTTGAGCACATCACCTTGGTGGGTTTGTCCTCGGGAGCGAATTTAGCCCTGGCCTTGGCCATCAAATACCCTCAAAGTGTCGACGCCTTGGTGTTGCTGTCGACCTCCATTTGGGTCGATGGGTGGTCCATTCCTTTTTATCAATGGCTCCTCCCCGTGGCGTTGTTCACACCCTTGGGGGTGTTTTGGAAATACCGAGAGAAAGAGCCCTTTGGCGTCAAGAATGAGCGCATTCGTGCTTGGATCAAACGAGAGTTAACGCGTCGCCGGGTGTCTGCTGCCGGGGCCAGTGTGCTTGAAATTGGTCACCTCAAACAAAACTTTCGATTGCGCTCATTTGTTAAAAAGCACTTGCCTGGTAGCTTGTTGCCCCATGGGTTGGTTATCCATGCCGAGCTCGATGAAGTGGCGAGTTTGAAAAATGTTCGTTGGCTTGAGTCGCACTGGAGGGCAGGCACACTGCAAACTTTGATTTTGACCAACAGCTACCACATGATCACCATCGACCAAGAAAGACACACGGTGTGTGAGGCGGTTTTGAACTATGCCCATGCTCAAACCCCCAATTAGGGGGTCTGATCTTGGTGCATGAGTTGAAGCGCATTGTCGTGAGTTTGGACTCACGGCGCGCGCTCAGATGCGGTCAGCTGAGCGCCTTGGGTGAATTTACCAGTCGTCAGAGCCGCCAGAGCTAGAAGAGTCATCCCAAGAACTGGAATCTTGGACGCCAAAATTATTGCCACCCATGTCATAGTTACCGCCGCTTTGAGACGGATAGCCATTGTCTTGAAAGCTGTTGTTGTTGTTGGGTGCAAAGCCTCCTTGGTTGGAGTTGCCGTGTTCACCCAGAACATTGTGCATGAGGGCTTCACCCGCGACCATGCCAGCACCCACGGCCGCACCCGTCACCAAGCCACCCATGATGCCAGAGCCGATGCCCCCGCCACCTCCCATTGGGGCGGGTCCGTAAGGCTGTCCCATGGGCATGCCGCCGCCCATGGGCGTTGGGCCAGTTCCCCCGTATTGAGGTTGTGGCATGTAGACTTGTTGAGGACGAGCAAACATGCGGTAGACCAAAAAGATGAACGCCAAGACCGCAAAACCGATGATCCAAGGCAACAAGCTCGGCGTGCTGCTGGCTGCACGTTCACTGCTAGGGACGTAGTTGTTGTTTTGCGCCACAACCGGTGGTGGTGCACTCAAACGCGCTTTCAAGCCACTCACAGCATCTGGCTTGGCAAAGGCCAAACCGGGGCTTAATTTCTCGGCAATTTGTAGCTCGTCTCGGGCTGCATCCAGCCGACCTTCCTTGGCCAAAATTTCGGCATTGACAAAATGCGCCTTGCCGCTGTTGGGGTGGTCGATCAGCACTTGTTTCATCATGGCATTGGCTTGGGCAAAGTTGCCCGACTCAGCCGCCTTGTAGACTTCGCTCATGGAGGGGTCAGCGGCCAAGGCCCAAGAGGCACTGAGCGCGAACAAGGCCAAAGACACCAAGCCACGGGCGAGGGTGCTGGTCAAAAGGTTGAATTTCATGAGAATTAAACTCCTATTAGGCAATGACAATCCATTTGAGGGTGAGGGCTGGGAATTCAAGCCCATGCGCAAACAATTAGAAGCTGATTCGGTCCACTGAGGTCTCGCCATGCTGGGTGGCGTTGAATC
>CAISQQ010000451.1 GCA_903887655.1 uncultured Burkholderiales bacterium | reverse complement strand
GCTTGATCCTTCAAACCGGCATTGAGCCCTTTTTAGGCAGAGACCCTGAGCTCACCACCACCGTGAAGTTGAGGATCATTGGGCGCCAGCAGCAGTTGATTCGAGCCGATTTTGAGGCCCTGCCCAAGACCGAGGTCTTGGCCTCACAAACGCGTCGATTTGAAGAACTCGTGGCCTCGCAGCAAGCGGTGCTGTTTTCTGACTACGGCAAAGGCGGCCTCGCCCATGTCGAGGATATGATCGGACTGGCCAGTGCCAGCAAGCGCCCCATCTTGGTCGACCCCAAGGGCAGCGACTACTCCAAATACAAACACGCCACCGTCATCACCCCCAACCGCGCCGAGCTCCAAGACGTGGTGGGCGCTTGGAGCAGCGAGGCTCAACTGGCATCCAAAGCGCAAGCACTTCGCCATGAATTAAAGCTCCAAGCCATCTTGGTCACTCGCAGCGAAGAGGGCATGAGTCTCTTTGACGACGAGGGGGCTCTTCATGTGAAAGCCCAAGCGCGCGAGGTCTTTGATGTCACCGGCGCAGGCGACACCGTCATCGCCACCCTGGCTTGCCTCTTGGCTTGTGGCTTCACCCTGCGTGAGGCGCTGCCTTGGGCCAACCGCGCGGGCGGTTTGGTGGTCGGCAAGTTTGGCACCGCAAGCCTGAGTTTTGAGGAGCTTTTCGCATGAGACTGATTGTCACTGGCGCCGCAGGTTTTATCGGCAGCAACATCATTCGGGGTTTGAACGCGCGAGGCATCACCAACATTGTGGCGGTGGATCACCTCAAAGCGGGTGACAAATTCAAGAATTTGGTGGATCTGCAAATTGAGGACTATGTTGACAAGGCCAATTTCTACGATCTCTTTGCCAAAGCGCACTATGGCGCCGTGGAGGCGGTATTTCATGAAGGGGCTTGCAGCGACACCATGGAGCACGATGGCGTGTACATGATGCAAAACAATTACGAGCGGACTTGTCAACTGCACGCCAGCGCACAATCGCAAGGCACCCGCTTGCTCTACGCCTCATCGGCCGCGACCTACGGCAACGCACAAACTTTCATTGAAGACCCCCAGTACGAGCAGCCGCTCAACGTGTATGGGTACTCCAAACTGCTCTTTGACCAACGCATGAGAAAACTCTGTGGTCCCCAGTGGAATTTGAACACCACTCAAGTGGTGGGTTTCCGTTACTTCAATGTCTACGGCCCCCAAGAACAGCACAAAGCGCGCATGGCCTCGGTGGCTTACCACCAGCACCACCAATTCCTAAGCCAAGGCCGAGTCAAGCTCTTTGGCGGCCACGCTGGTTACGCCGCTGGCGAGCAAATGCGCGACTTTATCCATGTCTTGGACGTGGTGGCGGTGAACTTGTGGTTTTTTGATCACCCAGGCTTGAGTGGTTTGTTCAATTTGGGATCCGGACGTGCACAACCCTTCAACGATGTGGCGCTGAGTGTGGTCAACAGCCACCGCGCAGAGCTTGGGCAAAGCGCCTTGAGCCTGCCCCAAGCGCTCGCCCAAGAGCTCATTGAGTACATTGATTTCCCCGAGTCCTTGAGAGGCAAATACCAAAGCTTTACGCAAGCGAACTTGGACAAACTGCGCGCGGCTGGTTGCGAGCACGCTTTCATGGACGTTCAAACAGGGGTGCGCCAATACATTGGGCATTTGCTCAGGCAGCCCGGCTAGTCGAGTGTGAATTTTTTTAAATAAGGCGGGGGCGAGTGTTCATGAACACCCATGACCCGCACAATCCCCGAGACCCATACCGAAGTCGCTTTAGACTCTGGGCACCAAGGCTTTCTCAAGCTCACCCGCCGCCTTGAGGGCCAACACCCAGGCGGGGGTCTTGCCTCGACCGCTCCAATTCAAGGCGGGCTCTGTGGGATGCTGGTATTTGATGGGCACTTTGATGCCAGCTCGACTCGAGGGTTTGGGCGCTTTGGCCAATTTGGTGGTCTTGCTGGCTTTGGGTGCTTTGGGTGCTTTGGCCACTTTCGGCACTTTGGGCCCCTTCAGCGCTTTGGGCAACTTCTCTTCTTTCACCTGGGCCACAGACTTGAGCGTTTTGCCCACGCTCGATTGAGCGGGCGAGACCTGCTCGAGCTTGCTTGAATTCGACGCCAAGTAATGCACCAAATCCTCTAGACCCAGACCAGCGCCTTTCATGATCGCCCTGATTTGCACAATGGCCTCTTTGTAGGTCTTGTTGATCAAGGCTTGCTCTTGTTTTTCAAGGGCCAAGCGCTCTTTGCGCAATTTGGTAATTTGGGCTTGAATTGATAACGTATTCATACAATCATTCTCATCCCTATAAATTTTCTTGATTATAGGAGACGCCTGCCAATGATCACATGGAGAACGAACACGGCCAGCCGCGTGCCCTGATCGGTGGATCCAATGACTGCTCTTGGTCGAGCCCAACACGTGGTGTCTAAAAAGTCTGAGCGAGGTCCATTGGCCTTCAACCTCCAAGCTCCAAGCTCCAAGCTTCATTTCACGGCCATTTTCTTCAACTATCTCTGGCGCAGCGCAGTAAAATCAAGGCGCAAGATGTGCTTTGCCATTTTCCAACCCCCTGACTCACGGATCCGCATTGAACGACACTCAGCCAACACCCCTTTGCTTGGAACACCTTCGATGAGTGAAGGCTTGGTCATTTGTTTGGGGGCTTGCGTGGGCGCACTGCTGCGCTGGCAGCTGGGTGTGGCCTTCAATGGCTGGATTGCGCTTCCTTTGGGCACCTTGAGTGTGAACTGGATTGGGGGATACCTCATCGGCGTTTGTGTGGGCGTGTTTCAAGCCTGGCCGAGCTTGGATCCACACTGGAGAGCGCTCCTTATCACGGGGTTTTTGGGCACCCTCACCACCTTCTCGACCTTCAGCGCCGAAGTGGTGGGTTTTTTACTCAATGGCCGATACCTCGTTGCCCTGCTGAGCACGAGCTTGCACCTCTTTGGCTCCCTCGCCTTGACCTATCTGGGTCTTCAAACCGTGGCCTGGCTGAATGCGGGCACGGTCACGCCTTGACACTCGCTCTAGGGCTGGGCCATCTGGTTCTTGGCCAGTGCGACATTCATCTCTTTGGGCAGCACCACTTGGTTTTTCACGGCCAACACCTCTGCCATGATGCTCACAGCAATTTCGGAGGGCGTTTTGGAGCCGATGTACAAGCCGATGGGCCCTCTGAGCCTCTCGAGCGACGCTGGCGTTTGACCAAAGTGCTCCATCATCCGGCTTTGTCGCGCTTGGTTGTTCTTTCTCGAGCCGATGGCACCGATGTAGAACGCTTCACTGGAGAGCGCCTCAATGAGGGCCAAGTCATCGAGTTTGGGGTCGTGCGTCAAGGCCACAACACAAGTGCGTCGATCGGGCTTGAAAGACAACACCACATCGTCGGGCATCTCCTGGGTCACCTGCACTTTGGCAATGGACCATGAGGCCACATACTCTTGCCTCGGATCACACACCGTCACTGAAAACCCATTGAAGAGTGCCATGGTGGCCAAGTATTCAGACATTTGGCCCGCTCCAATGATGAGCATGCGGTATTCTGGACCAAATGTGTTGCTCAATTGCTCGTCATTGATCTCCAGTGCCTTGGGGGCCGTGCACGGCGCCAAGCTCACCTCACCGGTGGCAATCGCGGTGTTTCGGGTCACCAATTCACCCCCCTCCAAGCGCTTGACCAATTGAGCCAGCAGCTCGCCGTCTGGGTTGAACTCCAAGAGCAGCTCCAAGGTCCCCCCACAGGGCAAACCAAACCGATGGGCCTCATCGGCGCTGATGCCGTATTTGAGCCGTTGGGGCGGTCCTTCAAGCTGCTCGAGCAAAGTGCTGCCCGCGCCCGAACTGGCCAAATAGCTTCGGGTGTAGCGCTGAATCAAATCATCTTCTATGCAGCCCCCAGAGACAGAGCCCATGACGCTGGAGTCCTCGCAAAGCGCCATGATGGACCCCAGTGGCCTCGGGGATGAACCCCAGGTGCGAGTGACAGTCACCAAAACCGCACGAAGACCCTTGCGACGCCATTCCGTCAAAGCACGCAACACCATCACATCGACGTTTTCCATCGGTCATCCCTTTTTTTCTAGGCCCCAGCTGCCAAGGCCTGTTTTTAAGTCAAAAATGCAACTCCAAGGCACGCTTATTCCCGATAAACCACTCAAAACCCCACAATCTTGAAGCGCCGGCGTGAAAACACCATTCTTCAGGCAAAATATTCATGATGACGTGATTTTAGACTTGTATCATGGCCATGACCACCCCATCGGCATGGTCTTTGCTTGTTTCAACCCGCCTTGCGAGCACCTGTCGCGCGCATGGTTTTTTAATTTTTCTTTTTTTCATCATGAAATACCTGGTTCTGACCGCGATGATCTTATCGGCCCCTGGCGTGTGGGCGGATTGGGAGCAGTTTGAAGAAACCGAAAGTGCCGTGGTTTATATTGACAAAGAAAGAATTCAAAAAAATGCCCAATTCCCCACGATTTGGCAGCTCACCGATTTAAAGCGCCCCAACCCCAGAGGCATTCTTTCGAACCGAGTCCTCTTGGAATTCAATTGCGAAGAAAAAGCAAGGCGCACCATTGCCTTCACCTCTCACAAGGGCCACATGGCCGAGGGCAAGCCCGTCTTCAAAAGCTCTCAAGGAGGCAACTGGCACAATGTGCAAGATGACACCGTGATTGCCAAAATCATGGGCCTTGTGTGTGAACCCTAAAGAAGCCCCTTCTCAACCCGCTTGCCCTATTGGGCAACAAAGCCCAGCTTGGCGTGAGTCTCACCACGCCCTATTGAGCGTCCACCCACTCTCGCGGCCAGTGCAGAGACAATGCTGCACCATGGGGCCAGACCGTGGCTAAAGGACTGTTTTCGCTCTGGCCCGCGAGCCGCTCTCCCCTGGAGGCCAAGACGGCGACTGCAGGTCTGACTGTCCTTGAAGCGTCTGACCTTGACCAGCGCTTGAAAGTCACGCAACAAGCGCGAACGCTTGCGGCCAACAATTTGCCCAACGCACAGGCACAGTCCTTGAGTGGGATTGAGCTTCAAAT
>CAISQQ010000450.1 GCA_903887655.1 uncultured Burkholderiales bacterium | reverse complement strand
GTAACAAATTTTTAACCGCTTTGAAAGGATCGGCTCGATCCTATAACAAGACTTCATTTTAAAGTGATTGACCTCATGAGGTGGGCCGATTTCGGCAACGAATCAGACTTGAGCGTGGGCGATCTCGTGAAGGATCCATCCCGCTGCACAGTGTCCAAACGTGGCCGTCACAGACACACTCGAGCCGTAGCCATGGCAATTCAAGGAAGAATCCTGATGCCCTGAGGGCTCCTCCTCCTTGCCCCAGGGATTGATCACTTTTTCTGTACTAAAAACGCAGTGAATTCCGGATTTTTTGCTCTCCTTGCCCAAAACCCCTGAGCGGCGCAGCCGATAGCGCACTTGCGCCATCAAGGGGTCATGGGTGACCTCGATCAGATCTTTCACATCCACCCGGTGCGCGGCCATTTTGCCGCCAGCAGCTCCGACGCTGATCAATCGCGTTTGTGTTGGCACCGCCCATTCGCACAAGGCCACCTTGGCGAGCGTTTGATCGCAGGCATCGATCAAGCCGTCGATGGGATGGGACAATTGGGCGGCCATCTGAGACCAGTTCTCGGGGGTCACGAAGTCATCCACGACGCTGACGACACAGCGTGGATTGATCTCTAAAATCCTTGACTGCATGGCCAAGACCTTGGACTGGCCGATGGTGCCACTCAAGGCGTGGAGTTGACGGTTGACATTGGAGACGGAGATGTGATCCATATCGATCAAGGTGAGACGCTGCACACCACTTCTGGCCAGGCTCTCCACGGCCCACGAGCCCACCCCCCCGATTCCCACCACCACCACGTGAGCGCTAAAAATGCGCTGGGCACCTGTGGCGCCATAAAGGCGGACCAGGGCGCCAAAGCGCCGTTCAAACTCAAGATCGATCGGGTTGGTGTTGAGCATCATGGGCGCGCCTGAGATTGAAAAATAGGCCGCGCTCAGAGCAGCCGCTCTAGTCGCCAAGTCTGGTAGTGAAAGGCCATCACGCCACCCAGGACAATGAAGAGCACCACCTCCAAGGCGTTGATGCTGAGCGTTGAAAACCCGCTCATCCCCTGCCCAAAGGTGCAACCCATGGCCACCACACCCCCCACCCCCATCAGCACTGCGCCAATCAAATGCAACCCCAAGTCCTCGGTGTTGCCAAAACCCTCCCAGCGCAAACTTCGACTCAAAAGAGCGCTGACAAACGCACCCGTCACCACCCCCAACGCGCTAACAGCGGCGTAACCGAGCACCTTGGATTCGTCCGAGTAAAAAATCAACCAATCGAGCACGTAGGCCATGGGCGAGACAAAGGTCACCGCCTCCACCTTGCCCGATTGACTGGCCAAAAACACCTCTTCCAGGGTCAGCGGGTTCTCCAGCACATGGCCCACGACACCGCTCAGGTACCAAGCCAGCGTCACCACCCCCCCCACCAAGGCGCCAGGCCAGAGCAATTGCACGGTGGCCAGGGCTCCCAGGGGCTGGGACTCACTTTTTTGGAGCAAGCCCACGCTGGCACCGATCATCAAAACCGACAAGGTCGAGCCCAACAACACCCACCCCAGCGCATGCAACTCAAAGCCCGCCACCGAGCCCTCAAGCAAAGCGTGGCCACCCCAAAGAAATTCGGCCAAGCTGCCCGAACCGGGCAAGGTCACAAAGAAGGTCTCGAGGACACGAACGCGAAAGACCGCGGTGATGCCCTTGAGTGTGGCCCACGCCGCCACACCCATCACCAGGAACACCACCCACGATTTGAGGTTGCCCGTGCCCATGCGCACAAGGGTTTTATTGCCACAACCCGAAGCCAACACCATCCCCATGCCAAACAGGAGGCCACCCAATGCATCGGAGAGCCAAAACCACTTGGCTGTCGCGTACAAGGTTTGCGCGGGCTCAATGGCACCCATCCCAACCAAGCTGGTGAACCCGAGCAGGCTCACCGCCATGGCAAGGATCACCTGACAAGCGCGCCTCCATGCCCCAAAACTCAAGACATCCACCAGCGCCCCCATGGTGCAAAAATGCGTTCGATGGGCAACAAAACCCAACACCCCCATCAACAAAAAGGTGCACCACAAGACTTGGGTGGCGAGCGCATAAAACTGTGCATCTTGCATGGTGGGGAGGAATGAAGACAGAAGGAGTGGTCAAAGGGTGCTGTCAAAAGTGCAGCGCGTTGTGTTCAAAAACCGAGGTCAAAGGCGATCACACAAGAGCTCTTCAGCTCTTCAGCGCCTAAGCTCTAAGGCTTAAGCGCTAAGCCCAACACCGCTTGATGACATGGGTCTTGGGGTGGGGGGCCGGCAACGGCCATCGACCCCAAGCCAGGGGAACGTGTCACGCCCTCACTCGAGCCCGCACGACACGCGGTGAGGACCTCGTGCCCGTGTGCGCCCCAAGCCCAAGGCATGAGTTCATTTCAATTTGGACAAGCGCTCCCGAGCCATTTGTGCAGCT
>CAISQQ010000449.1 GCA_903887655.1 uncultured Burkholderiales bacterium | reverse complement strand
GTCAAAGCGAAATACGAGGCGATATGCTGCTGATGACAAATCAATGACTTCGCTATTCATCTTGGTGCTGGTGAAGCTGTCAATTCGGGCATATGTGACCATGTCATCAACTCAGCAGCTCTCTGTTGATCGGCACCGATCCACGCGTCGTGAAACGCAGGGGCGATGATCACTGGTGTGCGTTTTTCATCTCCTGCCTTGTGGAACTGGCTCATCACTGGGTGTTCATCAGCGTTGACAGTTAGCATTGAAAAGCTAACAACTAATTCACCCGAGGATGGATCAAGCCAGCGGTCCCATAGACAGGCAATGCCAAATGGATCACCAGACGCGAGACCAATCCTCCAACGGACAGCCTTACCTGATTCGTAGCTGGGTTCAAAGAAGTTTTCTACCAAAACTAGACCGTACTGCCGACGACCCCACGCAGCACGATAGCTGGGCTTTTCTGGCGCTGTCTCACTTCTTGCGTTGTAGGTGTTACGGCTGATCTTGTCATCCTTGGCCCAACCCGGTATCAAGCCAAACCGAGCCAAGCCGCAGGCCACTCGCCCAGATTGGTGACTTTTTACTACCAAAGGAGCAGCATAACCAGGATAGGTTTTATCAAGATAGCCAGTCGGTAGATCAACCCCCAGGTTTTCCTTGACCCATTGGGTACGCTTCGTAGGGGTGAAATTGGTACACACGCAAGTAATTCAGAATTGAGAGTACCGAAAGATCTGGTCCATCACTTCCAACTCAGGTCTAATTTTCTGTTGTTTGCAGCGCAGTCACGCAAGTAACGATTGATCAGGCTTTGATAGGAAGTACCAACTTGATCGGAAACGACTTTGAGGTAGCCAATCGAGTCTTCGTCCAGCCCTATGGTAATTTGCTTTTTCGATTGGGTTGGTGAAGTTAGGAAAGCGCATACTATCAGGCAGGGACCGTCGGTTTTGCAACTCATTCGAATACGTCAAAGTTTATTTCGATGCGAGCAAAACAATCCTTTTGTAAATTTCGTCGTCATGATGCTTATGGGTTTTCCTCTGACTAGTGACCAGCAAGTTATCGACTGCAATTGGACATTGCCTTACAGATTAGGAGATAGATCAATGGTGAATTTGATAAAAGCATTACTCGTCACCCTGATTGGAATGACTTGTCATCATTCATATGCTCAGGCAAGCCAAGAACGCTTTGCCCGTATTCCAGTGACGGAAATGTCGCCGGCCCAAAAACAATACTTCGAAGCCCTCATGTCTGGCCCTGTATCGGGCACGGGCAGCGCCGCTGTTGTTCAAGGCGCCACCAGTGTCGGCGCCCCCTTTAATGTGTACCTGCGTAGTCCTTTGTTAGCCGAACAATTCCGCAAAACCGGGGAATACATCCGATTCAACAGCACCATTCCAGCAAGATTGAATGAGTTTGCAATTTTGATCACGGCGCGCCAGTGGACTGCCCAATATGAATGGTTTGCTCACCACCGACTAGCGCTCAGTGCAGGCCTTCATCCGCAAGTGGCTGCAGACTTGGCATTGGGTCAACGTCCAAGAGATATGAAGCCAGATGAAGAGGCGGTTTATAACTTTTGCAGCGAACTTTATGAAACCCATGCTGTCTCCGACCCATCTTACAAGGCAGTTCTTGATTTGTATGGCGAACAGGGCGTGGTGGACTTGATTGCTGTTAGTGGTTATTACCTCATGGTGTCTATGATTTTGAATGTCAACCGCACGCCTTTGCCT
The DNA here is from genome assembly GCA_903887655.1 of uncultured Burkholderiales bacterium. Taxonomy (GTDB): domain Bacteria; phylum Pseudomonadota; class Gammaproteobacteria; order Burkholderiales; family Burkholderiaceae_C; genus Limnohabitans. Next base: position 826 of record CAISQQ010000449.1, on the reverse strand, counting down.
GCTGGCAAAGAGTTGCCCCTGAAACCACTCAATCAACTGAAATAGCTTGCGCTTGCCCTAACAACGCCATCAAGCCCTATTTGGGGGCAGGCCTGACATACGCCAGGTTTTATGGAGAAACGTGAACCGCAGTGCTTACCAGCTTCCCCGGGGGCACCTCCTCCACGGCAACGTCTCCTCGCATTCAATCGCGCTGGGCGGCTAGTTTTCAAATTGGAGCGAAATTCACACTCACTGACATCTGGTTTTTGGATGTGAGTTATGTGAAAACGTACTTTGACTCGCCAAATAAATTGTCCACAGGCCAGACCCTAGACGCAAGCATCAACCCCAGTGCACTGACTATTGGCTTCAGTCGTTCCTTTTAAGCAAGCAGTACGATCAAATCAAGGGGCAATTTGCAGGTCACATCCTCCAAATGCACTCAGCTTTTTCTGCCAAGTATTTGGTCTCATCGGTCAGCAAATGTCGGCGGCTGATCCGGTAACAGCGCTCAGTACCGATGAAGTGGGATAGTTGATTTGCATCGAAATTTTTCATCTGTAGCCCTTGTTGTATGACCACAGTTTTGTTTCAGACACTTAGATGGACAACCGATTTAAAGAGTCCCGAAATATTGGACGGCTCCCGAGTAAGAATCACCATGGTGATCAGACAAGTACTCCAAAAAATCTTTTCGAAGCAGACTTTTCAAGATCAACAAGTCATATTTTGGCTGCACCGATAAGGCCAAAAAACCTACTAAACCCAGCACCCTTGCTGCAACCTTATCGGCGTCGTCACTCCCTACCAGCTCAATCAAAAGCCTAAATCGACCAAAAAATGG
>CAISQQ010000448.1 GCA_903887655.1 uncultured Burkholderiales bacterium | reverse complement strand
TTCGAGGTGGAGAAGAACACAGGCTCGATCAAATCGAAATCCTTCTCTTGGATCATGCGGTCGATCAGCACTGAGCCGACCATGCCGCGCCAACCGACCAAACCAACTAACTTGCTCATTTTTTTACGCCTTTTCAAATGTAGAAAACAGTGCCAGACCAGACTGTTTGCCCGGCTCGTCTGGCCGGGGGGCGCACGACGAACCGGAGCTGTTTAGCCCTTGATGGTCGTGGTTTTGAGGGTGATGACCCGCGCGCAAGCCGACACCCGTGCGGGTGAGGCGAGGTTCAGGGGGAACAAGCGCGCGTGAAACATGGCTGAGATTGTAATAGATGGGGTCTTGTGATCCGCTGAAGCCGCGTTGAATCAACTCAACGCCTTCACCACCGCATCGCCCATTTGCGCGGTGCCCACTTTCGTGGTGCCTGCGCTGTAGATGTCGGGGGTGCGCAGGCCTTGGGCCAACACCGCTTTCACGGCGGTTTCGATGCGGTCCGCAGCTTGCGCTTGGTTCAGGCTAAAGCGCAACATCATGGCAGCGCTCAAGATGGTGGCCAAGGGGTTGGCCACGCCTTTGCCGGCGATGTCTGGGGCGCTGCCGTGGCTGGGCTCGTACAAGCCTTGGTTTTTGCTGTTCAAAGAGGCGGAGGGCAACATGCCGATGGAGCCAGTGAGCATGGAGGCTTCGTCGCTCAAGATGTCGCCAAACATATTGCCGGTCACCACCACGTCAAAGCGCTTGGGCTCTTTCACCAGTTGCATGGCGGCGTTGTCCACATACATGTGGTCGAGGGCGATGTCTGGGTACTCTTTGCCCACTTCGCTCACCACATCTTTCCAAAACTGGAAAGTTTCCAGCACGTTGGCTTTGTCCACGCTGGTCACGCGACCTTCTTTGCCAGCCGCCTTGCGCTTACGGGCAGCTTGGAATGCCACGTGGGCAATGCGTTCGATCTCGGGCTTGCTGTAGCGCATGGTGTCAAACGCTTCTTCGCTACCTGGGAAGTGACCGTCAGTGGCGACACGGCGACCACGCGGTTGACCAAAGTAAATATCGCCAGTCAGCTCGCGGATGATGAGGATGTCGAGGCCCGAAATCAGCTCGGGCTTGAGACTGGATGCGCCGACGAGTTGCTCGTAACAAATGGCGGGGCGGAAGTTGGCGAACAGGCCCATGTTTTTGCGCAAACCCAAAATGGCTTGCTCGGGGCGCAACGGGCGGTCGAGGGTGTCGTACTTCCAGTCGCCCACCGCGCCGAACAACACGGCGTCAGACGCCATCGCCAGCTTCAGGGTGGCCTCGGGCAGTGGGTGGCCGTGCGCGTCAAACGCGGCGCCGCCTACCAAAGCTGATTCGGTTTCAAATTGGAGGTCGAGGACATTCAAGACCTTGACCGCTTCGGCCACGATTTCTGGGCCGATGCCGTCGCCGGGAAGGATTGCGATTTTCATGTGTTGTTCTTTGGTGCGGTGTTACATCGTGTGCGCCAACCAAGGCTTGGTGGCCAAGCGCTCGGCTTCAAAGGCTTTGATCTTGTCGGACTGGCGCAGGGTCAGGCCAATGTCATCCAAGCCGTTGAGCAAACAGTATTTACGGAAGGCTTGCACTTCAAACGGT
>CAISQQ010000447.1 GCA_903887655.1 uncultured Burkholderiales bacterium | reverse complement strand
CGCTTGGGCCTTTGGGTGGTGACCCAACCCTTGTCACAAGCGGTGGCTGGCAATGAGCGCAATTACCAACAAAGCGAAGGACTGCGCAAGCTCGGTTACCGGCAGTTGCGAAAACTCGTTTACCTCCAACTCCACGCCCAACGTCACCTCCTGCACGAACGCGCAGAGCCGGGCTGGAAAAAAGGCTTATGGATCTACGAGCGAACGGCTCAAATTGGCGACTGCTTGATGGATTTGGCGCCTAGGAGTCTCTTTCAAGAGCACGGCATGCGCGTGGATTTATTGACACTGCCCCACTTGGCACCGCTCTTTGAATTCGATCCTTGCTTTACCAACATCCTCACAGACGCTCGAGTCGCCGAGCTCAACACCTACGATTTCGTCATCGTTCAAAGCGTGCACCACCGCGCCTTGATCAAAAAAATCAAACACTTCCACGACTTGCCTTGGCTTTGCATTCAGGGCTTTTACGATGTGCCAGATTTCTCGCGCATGCGCTGGAGCACCCAACGTTTGATGGATTGGTTTGGCTGGCAACGCGATCAAAATGCAGCGGTGGGCGAGCCTGGGTTTGAGGCCCATGCCCGGCAAAAGTTGTGGTTGGCCAAAGGCGAGTCGAGTGCGGCTCAATCGCTGAGCCAGTCCAGCCCTTTGCAGGATTCATGGTCTCGCCAACACCAAGCCTTGGTCTTGGCCTTAGGGGGCGTGGATCCAGTGCGAACCTACCACCGCTGGCCAGAGTTGCTGGCGCTCTTGGCTCCTTTGGGCTACACCTCTTGCTTGTTGATTGGCAAAGGCGAAGTGGCCCGTCAAAGCGCACAAGACATTGAGCGAGTGATGAAAGGCAGCATGCACATTGACAACCAGATCAATCGCACGACCCTCATGGAGTGCGCTCAAATTTTGGCTCACTCCCAACTCTTGATCACGGCCGACGGGGGCATGATGCATTTGGCCATCTCCAGTGGCACGCGCCATATCATCTCGTTGTTCACCCAAGGCATTGCGCCCGAATACCGCTTACCCAAAGACTTGATCCATCAAGCACTCCAAAGCGTGAATCAAGATCTCAACCTCATCTCCCCACAAGAGATCGCCAATAAAGTAGAAGCCCTGGGCCTGCCCCAAGGACAGTCTGGAAGCTCACTCTCTTGAGCGGGCGTTGCCTGACGCATTCAAGGCATTTTTTCCGCTGGTTTGTCGCTCGCTTTATCCTGAGCCTTGTCCGCAGCCTTGTCCGGCGCTTTGGACAGGAGTTTTCTCCACCGCTGCACTTCGAGTCGAATCATCTGCTCGAACTCTTGCGGCGTAGAGGCTGACACCTCGCCATCGACGACTTGAAGGCGGCGCGCAACCTCGGGGCGTGACAAGGCCAATTTGAGAGCGGCGTTGAGTTTCTCCACAATGGCTGTGGGTGTGCCCGCTGGGGCGATCATGCCCCACCACACAACCGCGTCAAAGCCCTTGATCCCTTGCTCGGCAATGGTTTTGATATCCGACTCGGACTGGATGCGGTGAAGACCGGAGCTTGCCAAAATTTTAAGGCGTTTGGCGTCTGCCAAGGGTTTGATTTGAGACATGCCGGTGAAGAGCAAATCAACATGACCCGCAGCCACATCATTGATCGCGGGTCCAGCCCCACGGTAAGTCACCATGACCAAAGGACTCCCGAGCGCCTCTTGGAGCATGAGCGCGGCCAAGTGGGAGCCTGAACCGTCACCGGAAGTGGCCATGCTCAACTGACCAGGATTGTGTTTGGCATAGGCCACGAGTTCGGGCACGGTGCTCACCCCAAGCCCCAAGCGCGCAGCCAAGCCAAACGGGTACGTGATCACCAAAGCAATCGGCGCAAAATCCTCCGGCGTCCTGTAAGGCATTTGAGGCATGAGGCTGGGGTTGGTGGCCAAGCTGGTGCTCACCAGTCCCAAGGTGTAACCGTCGTTGGCCGCTTTAGAGACCCATTCCGTACCCACCACCGTGTTGCCCCCGCCCTTGTTCTCGATCAAAATGGGTTGACCCAGTACCTCGGCGAGTTTGTCAGAGAAAGACCGAGCGATGAAATCACCTCCCCCCCCGGCAGCAAAAGGCACCACGATTCGAATCGCGCGATTGGGATAAGGGTCAGCAGCCCAAGACTGCATGGCCAAGGCCAAGAATCCCCACCCTAGTGCTCGCAAGGGTCGGGGTAAGAGCGTTGGGCGGGTTTGGTTGTTTGGTCTACAAAGGGTCATGG
>CAISQQ010000446.1 GCA_903887655.1 uncultured Burkholderiales bacterium | reverse complement strand
GGCATTGCCTACAACGCTGAAGAGTTTGAGACGATTTGTAAACGCGGCTTGGAGGCCTCGCCCACCCACGAGCTCTTGATTGAAGAGTCGCTCTTGGGGTGGAAAGAGTACGAGATGGAGGTCGTGCGCGACAAGGCCGACAACTGCATCATCGTGTGCTCGATTGAGAATTTGGACCCCATGGGGGTGCACACGGGTGACTCGATCACCGTGGCACCCGCGCAGACCCTCACCGACAAAGAGTACCAAATCATGAGAAACGCCTCTTTGGCCGTTCTCAGAGAAATTGGGGTGGACACGGGCGGCTCGAATGTGCAGTTCTCCATCAACCCCAAGGACGGACGCATGGTGGTGATTGAGATGAACCCTCGCGTGTCTCGCTCCTCGGCCTTGGCCTCCAAAGCGACGGGCTTTCCGATTGCCAAAGTGGCGGCCAAGTTGGCCGTGGGCTACACCTTGGATGAGCTCAGCAACGACATCACCTCGGGCCAAACGCCGGCCTCCTTTGAGCCCAGTATTGACTACGTGGTGACCAAGATTCCCCGTTTTGCATTCGAGAAATTCCCCCAAGCCGACTCACGCCTCACCACCCAAATGAAATCCGTGGGCGAGGTGATGGCCATGGGCCGAACCTTCCAGGAGTCGTTTCAAAAGGCCTTGCGTGGACTCGAAGTCGGTGTGGACGGCATGAACGAGAAGACCCAAGACCGAGAAGTCCTCGAGCGTGAACTCGGCGCCCCAGGGCCCGAGCGGATTTGGTATGTGGGAGACGCCTTTGCACTGGGCATGAGCGTTGAAGAAGTCCACGCCCTCACCCGCATCGACCCGTGGTTTTTGGATCAAATCGAAGAGATTGTCAAAATTGAGCTCGAGCTGGAACAAACTCAACTGCAGGCCATCACCCCCATTGAGCTCCGGCAACTCAAACAAAAAGGGTTTTCCGATCGGCGCATGGCGAAGTTGCTCAAAGTGAGCGAGCAAGACGTGAGAGCCTACCGGCACACGCACGGTGTGAGACCGGTCTACAAACGGGTGGACACGTGCGCCGCCGAGTTTCAAACCGACACCGCATACCTCTACTCCACCTATGAGGAGGAGTGCGAGGCCAATCCGAGCAGCGCCAAAAAGATCATGGTCTTGGGCGGTGGGCCCAACCGCATCGGCCAAGGCATTGAGTTCGATTACTGCTGCGTGCACGCGGCCATGGCGCTCAGGGAAGATGGCTATGAAACCATCATGGTCAACTGCAACCCCGAGACCGTCTCGACCGATTACGACACGAGTGACCGTTTGTACTTTGAGCCCTTGACGCTAGAGGATGTGCTCGAGATTGTGGACCGCGAAAAGCCCCTGGGGGTGATCGTGCAGTATGGTGGGCAAACCCCGCTCAAGTTGGCCTTGGGGCTGGAGGCCGCAGGCGTGCCCATCATTGGCACGAGCCCGGACATGATCGACGCGGCCGAGGACCGTGAGCGCTTTCAAAAAGTCCTGCATGACTTGGGACTCAGACAACCCCCCAATGCCACCGCCCGAACCGAGGAGGAGGCCTTGGCCAAGGCGCGCGATTTGGGCTACCCCTTGGTCGTGCGTCCGAGCTACGTGCTTGGTGGTCGCGCCATGGAGATCGTGCACGAGGAGCGCGATTTGGAGCGCTACATGCGCGAAGCGGTCAAAGTCTCGCACGACTCCCCCGTTCTTTTGGACCGGTTTTTGAACGACGCCATCGAGTGCGATGTCGACTGTTTGCGCGACGGCTCGGTCACCTTCATTGGTGGGGTGATGGAGCACATTGAGCAAGCCGGCGTGCACAGCGGTGACTCGGCTTGCTCCTTGCCCCCCTATTCCTTGTCAACCCCGACGGTGCAAGAGATCAAGCGCCAAACCGCCGCCATGGCCCAAGCCTTGCAGGTGGTGGGTCTCATGAATGTGCAGTTCGCCATCCAACACCAAGACGGCCAGGATGTGATTTTTGTGCTCGAGGTCAACCCCCGGGCTTCCAGAACCGTGCCCTTCGTCTCCAAGGCCACCGGCATTCAACTCGCCAAGGTCGCGGCTCGCTGCATGGTGGGCCAAACACTGGCGTCCCAAGGCATAGTGAGCGAAGTCACCCCGCCTTACTTCAGCGTCAAAGAGGCGGTGTTTCCCTTTGTGAAGTTCCCTGGAGTGGACACCATCTTGGGGCCAGAGATGAAATCCACGGGCGAAGTCATGGGCGTGGGCCACACCTTTGGTGAAGCCTTTGTCAAGAGCCAAATTGCCGCTGGCACCCAGTTGCCCAGTGCCAAGGCTCAGGTCAAGAAGGTGTTTCTCACCGTCAAAAACAGCGACAAACCGCGTGCGGTCTCGATCGCCCAAGAGTTGGTCGCACTCGGCTTTGAGCTGGTGGCCACCAAGGGCACGGCCGCGGCCATTGCGAGCGCAGGCATTGCCGTCCAAGTGGTCAACAAAGTGACCGAAGGTCGCCCCCATGTGGTGGATATGATCAAAAACCAAGAGGTCGCGCTGGTGATCAACACGGTCGAGGAGAGGCGCAACGCGATTGCCGACTCTCGCCAGATTCGCACCTCCGCCTTGCTCGCTCGCGTGACCACGTTCACCACCATGGCCGGCGCGCAAGCCGCCGTGCAAGGCATGCGCCACATGGACGACTTGAAGGTCTATTCCCTGCAAGAGCTGCACGCGCAACTCCACCACCAGGCTTGAGATCCATGGGTCACGCTTGAGATGAACACCCCAGTGCCCAGCAGTGAGCCTCTGGCCAAGCCCGTTCTTCGCCCCCAAGAGCGTCTGGGGTTCTTGAGCGCACGGGCGGCGCACTCGCCTTTGTCCATTATGATGACCGATCGCTCCCAGAGCCGATCGGGGATGTTTTACAACGAGGATTTTTAGCATGGCCACGATACCGATTACCAAACGAGGCGCCGAAAAGCTCAAAGAAGAGTTGCACCGCTTAAAAACTGTCGATAGACCCTCGGTCATCAACGCCATTGCCGAGGCCCGAGCGCAGGGCGACTTGAGCGAAAACGCCGAGTACGACGCGGCCAAAGATCGCCAAGGCTTTATCGAGGGTCGAATTCAAGAAATCGAGAGCAAACTGTCCATGTCTCAAGTCATCGATCCGAGTGCCTTGGATGCCGATGGCAAGGTGGTGTTTGGCTCGACGGTGGTCTTGCAAGACCAGAGCACCTCGGAGGAGGTGACCTATCAAATTGTGGGTGAAGACGAGGCGGACTTGAAGCTTGGGCTCATCAACGTGAGCTCACCCATTGCACGGGCCTTGATTGGCAAAGAAGACGGCGACATGGCGGTGGTGCAAGCCCCGGGTGGTGAAAAACGCTACGAAATTGTGTCGGTGTCTTATCGGTAAAGTCTCGCTGGGCTGGCGGCGTTCACGCGGGTGCACGCCCATCAATAGGGGGGTCTGACGATGCTTCGCTCTGTGGGTTTTTTCATCGGCGCTTTGTGGTGGGGCAGTCTCACCACCATTGGCTTTCTTGTGGTGCCGCTCCTCTTTGTTTGGGTGAGCCCCAAAGCCTTGGCCGGTTTGGTGGCTGGGCATTTGTTTGAGTGGGTGAGCTGGGTGAGCTTGCTCACTCCCTTGCTGCTGTGGGTCTTGGCGCGAGTCATCCATCCGCTCACGCCCCATGGCCCCCAGGAGCGGGACTGGGCTTGGGTCTTGAGCGAAGGCCAGCCAGGCTCAAGCCGTGAATCCGCGGGTGCTGGCGTGCCAGAGACGCTAGGGGACACTCAAATTTCAAGACACTGGCGCTGGAGCCTTTGGGGTCTGGGTGCCAGTGCCGCTTTGGCGCTTGGGATGCTCACGGTGGTGATCCCCCATATCACGCTCGGGGTCGATCGCGCGACTTGGCACGGTGTGGGCACGCTGACCTATGCGTTGATGTGGGGTTTGGCAAGCGTGCTCTTACACAAGTCGCGCCGCTTTTGGAGCTAGCCCCTGTGCTTTGAGGCCTGGCCCAATCAGGATTTTTGTGAGGATTTTTTGACCGATTTTTGTTTCGGTTTGGCGCGCTTGACTTGGCCGCCTGCACTCAAGCGCTGGTTGCCCAGCACGGTGAGGGTGCGCACCTCGGGGCGCTGGCCCCCGCGCGAGGAGTATTTGAGGACTTTGAAGTCGCGAGGCGCGGCTTTGCGCTCTGGGTCGATCTCGCGCTCGGTGCTTTTTTCAGGTTTTTCGCGCCAGAGCACAAAAAGCTTGCCGATGTGTTGGATGGCCGCCGCGTTCAGTTGATCGGTCAAGCTCAGCAGCATGGCTTCTCGCGCGGTGCGGTCGTCCCCATGAACCCTCACCTTGATCAAGCCGTGTGCGCTCAAGGCGTGGTCGACTTCCTTGATGACGGACTCGCTCAAGCCCTCGGAGCCGATCATGACAACGGGGTTGAGGTGATGGGCAAGGGCGCGGTGCTCTTTGCGAACGGTGGGGGTGAGGATGACTGCAGGCATAAAGGGTATTATCCCTCTTTAACACGGAAGAATGTATTGAAGATCAAGACAAAAAGTAAAAAAGTCAACAAAGCCTGGCTCAATGACCATGCCAACGACACCTACGTCAAATTGGCCAAAAAAGAGGGCTATCGCGCCAGAGCGGCCTACAAATTGAAGGAAATCGATGAGCAGTTGCGGCTCATCAAGCCGGGTGACTTGGTGGTGGATTTGGGCTCGGCCCCGGGGGCGTGGAGCCAATACGTGAGACGAAAACTCTCACCCGATGGCGCCGCCGTGGGCGAGCTCAATGGCGTGATTTTGGCCTTGGATATTTTGCCCATGGAGCCCATTGAGGGGGTGGAGTTCATTCAGGGCGACTTTCGCGAGCCTGCAGTGGCCAGTTTGCTGTCGGTGGCGATGTCGGGGCGGCTCGCCGATGTGGTGGTCTCGGACATGGCTCCCAATTTGTCGGGCATTGAGTCGGCCGATGCCGCTCGGATTGCCCACTTGATTGAGCTCGCCTTGGAGTTCAGCCAAACGCACATGAAGCCCGAAGGGGCCTTGGTGGTCAAAGTGTTTCACGGCAGCGGCTACAGCCAACTCGTCAAGCTCTTTAAAGACCATTTTGTGCGGGTCAAGCCTTTGAAGCCCAAAGCGAGCCGAGACAAGTCCTCCGAGACCTTTTTGATCGGTTTGGGCCTCAAAGAGAGCAAGGTGGTGGCCTCGAATTCGACTGAAAACAACGATTTACCCCCCCAAAACGAGGCCTGATGGCGTGAAGTCGGGGGAAAACGGCAATACCTCTTCGCGTTTTGACCTCATTTGAGGGAAAATAAACCTCCGCGTCTTGAAAAGCATAAAATGGGTGTCATATCACTGTGGTGATCACTGTGTCCCCTTAATCGATTGGAGCTGGCATTGAACAATCAATGGTTCTCAAAAGTGGCCGTATGGCTCGTTATTGCTTTGGTGCTCTTCACCGTCTTCAAGCAATTTGACAAAAACTCCACCGGCAGCGCGAGCTACATGGGCTACTCTGACTTCTTGGAAGAAGTCCGAGCCAAACGCATCAAAACCGCCACCATTCAAGAAGGCCAGTCGGGCACAGAAATTGTCGCCATCACCTACGACGAGCGAAAAGTGCGCACCAATGCGACCTATCTCGACCGTGGCTTGGTGGGCGACTTGATTGCCAATGGCGTCAAATTTGATGTCAAGCCGCGCGAAGAGGGCTCGCTCTTGATGACCCTCTTGGTCAGCTGGGGGCCGATGCTGCTCCTCATTGGCGTGTGGGTCTACTTCATGCGTCAAATGCAAGGCGGGGGCAAGGGCGGCGCTTTCAGTTTCGGCAAGAGCAAAGCGCGCATGCTCGATGAAAACAACAACACCGTGACCTTTGCCGACGTCGCAGGCTGCGACGAGGCCAAAGAAGAGGTGAAGGAAGTGGTGGATTTCCTGAAGGATCCCCAACGCTTTCAAAAACTCGGTGGTCGCATTCCCCGTGGTTTGCTCCTGGTGGGGCCACCAGGAACGGGTAAGACCTTGCTTGCCAAAGGCATTGCCGGTGAAGCCAAGGTGCCTTTTTTCAGCATCTCGGGTTCTGACTTTGTGGAGATGTTTGTCGGGGTGGGCGCGGCTCGCGTGCGCGACATGTTTGAAAACGCCAAAAAGAATGCGCCTTGCATCATTTTCATCGACGAGATTGATGCCGTGGGCCGCCAACGTGGCGCCGGCCTCGGTGGTGGCAACGACGAGCGTGAGCAGACCCTGAACCAAATGCTTGTGGAGATGGACGGCTTTGAGACCAATTTGGGGGTCATTGTGGTGGCGGCCACCAACCGGCCTGATATTTTGGACGCGGCGCTCTTGCGCCCAGGCCGTTTTGATCGCCAAGTCTATGTGACCTTGCCCGACATCCGTGGCAGAGAACAAATTTTGAATGTGCACATGAGAAAAGTGCCGATTGGCCAAGATGTGGCTGCCGGCGTCATCGCTCGCGGCACACCCGGCATGAGTGGTGCTGATTTGGCCAATTTGTGCAACGAAGCGGCCTTGATGGCGGCCAGGAGAAATGCGCGCGTGGTCGAGATGGTGGACTTTGAGAAAGCCAAAGACAAAATTTTGATGGGCCCCGAGCGCAAAAGCATGGTCATGCCCGAGGAGGAGCGTCGCAACACCGCTTACCACGAGTCGGGTCACGCCTTGATCGGTAAACTCCTGCCCAAGTGCGATCCTGTGCACAAAGTCACCATCATTCCGCGTGGTCGCGCTTTGGGGGTCACGATGAGTTTGCCCGAGAAGGACCGCTACAGCTACGACCGCGAGTACATGCTCAACCAAATCAGCATGCTCTTTGGCGGTCGCATTGCCGAGGAGGTGTTCATGAACCAAATGACCACCGGGGCGAGCAACGACTTTGAGCGTGCGACGCAAATTGCCCGTGACATGGTCATGCGCTACGGCATGACCCAGGCCTTGGGGCCCATGGTTTACGCTGAAAACGAGGGCGAGGTGTTTTTGGGCCGTTCGGTGACCAAAACCACCAACATGTCCGAGTCGACCATGCAAAAAGTCGATGACGAGGTGAGAAGCATCATTGACACCCAATACTACATGGCCAGAACCTTGATCGAGGACCATGCCGAGCAGATGCACGCCATGGCCAAAGCGCTCTTGGAGTGGGAGACGATCGACAGCGATCAGATCAACGACATCATGGCCGGACGCACGCCCCAGCCACCCAAAGACTGGACACCGCGCATTCCACCCTCAAGCGATGGCTCCAGTGGCGGCACACCAGCCGTCGTGACAGCGCCCTCTGCGGCGCGCTCGGGTCTGGACGCTTGAGCCCCTCGGCCCGAGTCAACACTCGGGCGGCCTGGGTGACCGTGGGTTGGTGGCCAGGGACTTTGAGCTGGGGGCTTTGAGCCATGGCGCAGCACTGGCAAACCACCCGTTTTGAGCTGGACTTGTCCACCCCCTTGGTGATGGGGATCGTCAACATCACCCCAGACTCTTTCTCGACGCCGCTCCACGGCGAGTCCCTCCAGGCCTTGACACGCTCAGCCATTGAGCTGGCCCAAACACAACTCACCGAAGGTGCCCAGATTTTGGATTTGGGTGCCGAATCCACCCGACCAGGCGCCCAAGCATTGGCCGAAGAGCTCGAGTGGGCCCGGCTCGAACCCGTCCTCAAAGAGGTGCTGGGGTGGGGGCTTCCCATCTCCGTCGACACCTACAAGCCCGGCATCATGAAGCGGGCCTTGGCCATGGGGGTTGACATCATCAACGATGTGTTTGCTGCCCGACAAGCGGGGGCCTTGGCCGTGCTGGGTGAGCACCGCTGTGGTGTGTGTTTGATGCACATGCACGGCGAGCCCCAAACCATGCAAGTCGCCCCCTTGCAGGGTCGGGTTGTGCCGCAGGTTCAGGCCTTCCTTGGTGAGCGCATTGAGGCCTGTTTGGGGCAAGGCATCGAGCTTTCTCGCTTGATGTTGGATCCAGGCATTGGGTTTGGCAAAACCCCAGAGCAAAACTTTGCGCTCCTGGCTCAGCAAGGGCAGTTGCATGTGAGGGGTTTGCCCTTGTTGGTGGGGTGGTCCAGGAAGTCGTCCTTGGGCGTTGTCACGGGACTGGCCGTGGGTGAGCGGCTCGTTGCGAGTGTGGCCGCGGCAGTCCTGGCCATGGACAAAGGCGCGCAGGTGCTGCGGGTGCACGATGTGAAAGAAACGCTGGCGGCCAAAGCCGTGTGGTTGGCCCAAAGAGCACAGGGCTGAAGTCGCCCTCGATCAGGCAAGCCCCAGCGCCAAAAGCCCAACACGGGCAGGGCTAAAATCAAAGCCATGACTACAATCAAAAAACGCCAATACTTTGGCACCGATGGCATCCGTGGGCGAGTGGGCCACTCGCCCATTACCCCAGACTTTATTTTGAAGCTGGCCCATTGCGTTGGACGGGTGCTCAAAAAAACCGACGCCAGGCCCACGGTGCTCATCGGCAAAGACACCCGAATTTCGGGCTACATGCTCGAGTCTGCACTTGAGTC
>CAISQQ010000445.1 GCA_903887655.1 uncultured Burkholderiales bacterium | reverse complement strand
TATGGCGTGCGCCATACCGCTTGGACCGCATTTAAAGATGAGTTTCACATCCCGCATTTGGTGAGCGGCTACGGCATGACCGAGATCCCAGGCGTCACCTGCAGTCCGTTCACTGGCCTTCAAAAACCCGGCACCATGGGGCCTGCGGGCAAACACCCAGATGCCCGTCTTGAATGGGCCCGTTGCAAAGTGGTCAATGCATCGGGAGAGGAAGTCGGACCCCACCAAGTCGGAGAAATGTGGGTCAAGACCCCCATCATCATGCAAGGCTACTTCAGAGATCCGGTGCAAACTGCGCAACAATTTGTTGACGGCTGGTTCAAAACGGGGGACTTGGTGAGTGTGGATGAAGACGGCTACTACACCTTCGTATCGAGAAAAAACGACATCATTCGTCGACGCGGCGAAAACATCTCCGGCGCGGAACTCGACCGCGTGATTGCACAGCACCCCCATGTTGCCGATGTGGCAGTGATTGCCGTGCCCGCTGAACTCGGCGAAGACGACATCATGGCCGTGGTCGTGCGCAAAGCCCATGAGCAGTTGAGCGCCCAAGCGGTGGCCCAATGGTGCCGCGAGCGATTGGCCTCCAGCAAGGTGCCACGCTATGTCGTCTTTGTTGAAGAAATTCCCTACACACCCACCCACAAGGTGGCAAAATCCGTGCTCAGAAACGATCCTACTTTGCTGGGCCAAGCCACCGATTTGGGTGGATGGCGAGCACCCCCTTGACCTTGTCCACCAAAGGAGTCCCCATGGTTCATCCAACCCCCGTCACCGTCTACGGCATTCCCAATTGCCAGTCGGTCAAAAAAGCCCGAGCATGGCTGCAGGAGCACTCGATCGAGTACGCCTTCCATGATTTTAAAAAAGCTGGCGTCCCTCTAGGCCGCTTGAAAGCCTGGGTCCAGCATTTCGGCTGGGAGAATGTGCTCAACCGCAAAGGCACCACCTGGCGCTCGCTCGCAGAAGAGGAAAAAGTCTTGGTCACCAACGCCACCTCAGCCATCCAGGCCATGGCCTTGCACCCGTCCTTGATCAAACGACCCGTCATTGAATTCGACAAGGATCAACTCACACTGGGCGTCAACCCCGAGGCCTGGTCAAGCGTTAAGCAATGAGACTGAAGGGGGCTTGGGGTGTTGGCGGCTTTGCCGCCCGTGTCACTCTGGTGGTGCTCTCGCTTTGAAGGCCGATTGGAGCGTTCACAAAGTTTTACACCACCCAAACAAGACCTTCACCTCTCGAGCCTAAAATAATTATCTGTTTGATGGAGACCCCGACATGACCCCAACCACTGTTCACCACCAGCCCCTGGGCTTGGTTGTCTTGACCTTGTCAACGCTCACGCTCCTCACCACCACCGAGTCTTGGGCTCAGGAGAGCGCGCGCGTTGTCTCCTCCACCCCCGTTGTGCAGCAATTCTCCGTGCCCAAGCGCGTTTGCTCGGAGGAGCAAGTGGTGGTCAATGGGGAGAAGTCTGGCGCTGGGGCTGCCATGGGCGCGATCGCCGGGGGCGCCATTGGCAACACCGTGGGTCGCGGCGACGGCCGCGCGGCAGCCACCATGTTGGGGATCATTGGCGGGGCCATCATGGGCGACAAAATCGAGGGCAACCCCAACCCACAGCTGCGCAACGTTCAGCGCTGCACCCAACAAATGGTCTATGAAAGCCGAATCACCGGCTACAACGTGGTGTATGAGTTCGCGGGCAAGCAGTACAGCGCCATCATGCCCACCAACCCGGGCCCCGTGGTTCAGCTGCAAATCACCCCACTGGCCCCCGCGGTCTCCTATTCGGGCAGCCCCCAAGCGGTCTACCCCGCCACGCCAAGCCCCTATGGCAATGCGACCAACCCACCCCCACCATCGACGCCTTATGGCCCAGGCTCGAGCACGGTGCCCCCTGCCAACTCCGCCCCCCAGTCCTACCCAACACCACCTGGCGCCCTCAGTGCGCCCGTCCCGCTCAACAATTGAGTCCATTGCGCATTTGCCAAGCCTCTGAGCGGCCCCGCCTCAAGCGGGCTTTAAGCCCGAGCACAATCCGCTAAAATCAGCCTCTTCAAGGCACGAGAGCGCTCCAAGAATCCCGTCTTGTCCACCCTCAGTCCTGGGGCTGAGCCCCAACGCCTGGGGGAGGGCTTGACGCCGCTCACACGCTATTGGCCCTTGATGTTCGTGGTTTTGAAGGAAGCAGACCCTTGTGTGTGCACTTTTCCTGATGAAACCATGGCCTTTTGTTTCATCCTTCTCCTCTTTGTCATGACTAAAACTGCTGCCCCCAAAACCCTCCCTGAGCAAGGCCCCAAACGCGTCGTCTTGGCCTATTCAGGTGGACTCGACACCTCCATCATTTTGAAGTGGCTGCAAGACGCTTACCACTGCGAAGTCGTGACCTTCACGGCCGACATTGGTCAAGGCGAAGAGATTGAACCGGCCAGGGCCAAGGCCATCAAAATGGGGATCGACCCCAAGAACATCTTCATTGAAGATTTGCGCGAAGAGTTTGTGCGCGACTTTGTGTTCCCCATGTTCAGGGCCAATGCTTTGTACGAAGGGGAGTACTTGCTGGGCACCTCCATTGCTCGCCCCTTGATTGCCAAGCGGCTGGTGGAAATTGCGCAAAAAACCCATGCCGACGCCATCAGCCACGGGGCGACAGGCAAAGGCAACGACCAAGTTCGCTTTGAGCTCGGTGCCTATGCCCTGATGCCCAATGTCAAAGTGATTGCCCCTTGGCGGGAGTGGGACTTGCTATCTCGCGAAAAGCTCCTCGCCTATGCCGATCAACACGGCATCCCGGTGGATTTCAAGAAAAGAAAAGGCGGCGCGCCCTACTCCATGGATGCCAATTTGCTGCACATCAGTTATGAGGGTGGGATTTTGGAGGACCCCAATTTCGCGCCCGAAGAGAGCATGTGGCGCCTCACCCGCAGCCCAGAGAAAGCCCCCAACAAGCCCCAGGTCATTGAACTCACCTTTGTCAAAGGCGATGTGGTGGCCATCGACGGGGTGAAGATGAGCCCGGCCCAAGTCCTCACCCAGCTCAACACCATTGGTGGCAAGCACGGCATTGGACGCTTGGACAAAGTGGAGAACCGCTACGTGGGCATGAAAAGCCGCGGCTGCTATGAAACCCCTGGGGGCACGATTTTGCTCAGCGCTCACCGCGCCATCGAATCCATCACCTTGGACCGCGAAGTCTTGGCTTTGAAAGAAGACTTGATGCCGCGTTACGCCAGGCTCGTTTATAACGGCTACTGGTTCAGCCCCGAGCGTGAACTGCTGCAAGGCTTGATCGACGCCTCGCAAGCCAGCGCCAACGGACTCGTGCGCCTCAAACTCTACAAAGGCACCATCATGTGTGTGGGCCGCGAGAGCAAAACCGACAGCTTGTTTGACTCGCGCATCTCGACCTTTGACGACGATGGCGGCGCTTACAACCAAGCCGACGCGGGGGGGTTCATCAAACTCAACGCGCTGCGCATGCGCATTGCAGGCAACTTGAAAGCGGCGCGTTCCAGTGCCGCCAAAGGGTCTGCCAAGTCAGCGACAAAGCCGGTTTTGAAGACGGCTGTTAAAACCAAACCCAAACTCAAATCCAAGCCCAAGGCCTGAATGCCTCAACGCCCAAACGCCCAAACGCCCAAACGCCCAAACGCCCAAACGCCCAAACGCTCAAACGCTCAAACGCTCAATCGCCCGTTAAAGCCAAGCGATTGAGCGTGTGCCAGTTGACCCGACTGTCAACTCGCCCACCGACGTGATCCCCGCTTCGCCCATCCCCCCATCTCACCACCTTGAACTCCATCGCCATGAGCACCACCCCCCACCTCGCCAACGTGAGCTTGAACCCCAAAGCCAATGTGTATTTTGACGGCCGCTGCGTCTCGCACTCTTTCACAGCCGCAGACGGCAGTCAAAAAAGCGCCGGCGTGGTCTTGCCCGCCAGCCTCACCTTCAACACCGCTGCGGCCGAAATCATGGAGTGCGTGGCCGGCGCTTGCGAGTACCGACTCAAAGGCGAAGACAAGTGGTCCAGCGCCTCAGCGGGGGTGAGTTTCCACATCCCCGCCAACTCGAGCTTTGACATCCAAGTCAAGGACGCGTTTCACTACATCTGTCACTACGCCTGAGAAGGAGAGCGCGCTCCTGGCACTAAAAGCTCTCTGCACTGAGCGCGTTGACACTCTCACCGCCAAAGACAATGCTCTGCGCCAGTCCGGGGGACTGCGTCAAGATGTGCTCCGCGTAAAAGTGGGCCGTCTCGATCTTGGCTTGATGGAAAGCGGGGTCCAAGCCCGCATCCCTTTCGGCTTGTGCCGCCAGCAACGACCTGGCCATTTGCCAGCCAGCCATCACTTGCGAGGTGAGCATCAAAAACGGCACACCTGCGGCATAGGCCAGCAAGGGCTTGGTCTGGAAGTGCTGGAGCACAAAATCGAGCGCGAGCTCATAAGCCTCCCGCGCCTGAACCAATCTTTTGTGCAAAGACTGGGCCTGGGGGGTTGGGCTGACAGACAACGCGCTCAGCGTGACACCCATTTGCGCCAAGAGCAGTTGGGCGACCCGACCACGATCCTTCCAAGTCTTGCGACCGAGCAAATCATTGGCCTGAATGGCGGTGGTGCCTTCATAAATGGTCAAAATTTTGGCGTCCCGGTAGTACTGCGCCACACCGGTCTCTTCGATAAAGCCCATGCCGCCGTGGACTTGAACCGCCAGGGAGCTCACCCATTGGCTCATCTCGGTGCTGAAGCCCTTGACCAAAGGCACCATGAATTCGTAGATACTTTGCTCTTGGAGTCGCACATCGGCATCAGGGTGGTGGTGCGCTCGGTCATAAGCACTGGCAGCGGCAAAGCTCAAGGCGCGCGCGCTTTGAACGCAGGCGCGCATGGTCATGAGCATGCGCTTGACATCGGGGTGCTCGACGATGGCCACAGCCCCCCCTGAGGGGTTGTCCACGGCCCTGGACTGCACGCGCTCGAGTGCGTAGTTGCGCGCCGCTTGATAGGCCCGCTCCCCCAGCGCCACGCCTTGCAACCCCACCCCAAAGCGGGCCGCATTCATCATGATGAACATGTACTCCAAACCTCGGTTGAGCTCGCCCACCAACAGGCCTTGAGCGCCACCGTGTTCGCCAAACTTCATCACCGCAGTGGGGCTGGCTTTGATGCCCAGTTTGTGCTCGAGTTGAACGCAGTGCACATCGTTGCGCTCGCCCACTTGACCCTCGGGCGTCAATTTGAACTTGGGCACCAAAAACAAGCTGATGCCCTTCACCCCGGGGGGGGCGTCCTTGGCGCGGGCGAGCACCATGTGCACGATGTTCTCGCTCAGGTCGTGCTCACCATAGGTGATGTAAATTTTGGTGCCAAAAAGCAAGTAGTGCCCGTCCTCGGCCTCTTGAGCCCGGGTCTGGATGAGGGAGAGATCCGAGCCCGCTTGGGGTTCGGTCAAGTTCATGGTGCCGCTCCAGCGGCCACTCACCAAGTGGGGCAAAAAGCGCGCTTGCATCTGCTCAGATCCCGCCACCCTGAGCGCCTCAATGGCGCCATCGGTGAGCAAGGGACACAGCGCAAAACTCAAGTTGGCCGAATTGAGCATCTCCGCACAAGCCGAGGAGATGCTTTTGGCAAAACCCTGACCGCCAAAGGCTTGGGGGTGCTCGAGCCCTTGCCATCCGGCTTGAATGAACTGGGTGTAGGCGGCCTGAAAGCCTGGGCTCGTGTGCACCACCCCGGTGTTGGGGTCGAGCTTTGAGGGCGTTTGGTCGCCGCTCCAGTTGAGGGGAGCCGTGACCTCTTGGTTAAAGCGGGCAAATTCATCCAAGACCGCTTGGGCTGTCTCCAAGCTGCTGTCTTGCAAATCAGGCAACTCGCACAAGGACTCGAGCTGAGCGATGTGCTTTAAGTTGAACATCATGTCTTTGACGGGGGCCACATAGTTCATGGACGGTTCTCCTCAACGTTGGGTGGCTCCACCCTAACACACCCGTGCTTGGGCTGGCAAGACGGGTGAATACAGGGGTCACTGGCGTGCCCCCCCTGGCGCCACGCTTACTCAGAGCTTGGAGACCAACTCCGGCACGGCCGAGAACAAGTCCGCCTCGAGCGAAAAATCCGCCACGCTAAAAATCGGGGCCTCGGCATCTTTGTTGATGGCCACAATCACTTTGCTGTCCTTCATCCCGGCCAAGTGCTGAATGGCACCACTGATGCCCACCGCAACGTAGAGGTTGGGGGCCACGATTTTGCCCGTTTGTCCGACTTGCCAATCGTTGGGGGCGTAGCCCGCGTCGACCGCTGCGCGACTCGCTCCGAGCGCTGCGCCCAATTTATCGGCCAAGGGGGTGAGGACTTCGTTGAATTTTTCCGCACTGCCCATGGCCCGCCCACCCGAGACGATGATCTTGGCGCCGGCCAATTCGGGACGGTCGCTCTTGGCCACTTCTTGCCTGATAAAAAGACTCAAGCCCTGGTCCGCTGCGGGTGGCACGTGTTGGATGGGGGAAGGTGCGCCGCCTTGGGGGGTGGCATCAAAGCCCGTTGTGCGCACGGTGATCACTTTGATGGCGTCTGTCGTTCTCACGGTGGAGACCGCATTGCCCGCGTAGATGGAGCGCTCAAAGGTGTTGTCATCGATCACGTGAGAGATGTCGGAGAGTTGCGCCACATCCAACAAGGCCGCCACTCGGGGGGCCACATTCTTGCCTTGGGCGCTCGAAGCAAAGAGGACGTGGGTGTACTCCCGCGCCAGAGCCAGCACTTGCTCGGCGGCATTCTCGGCCAAGCCATTCGCCAAGCTCTCGCCTTGGGCCAAGAGGACTTGCGAGACCCCTTCGATTTGAGCGGCTTCATGGGCCACCGCCTCGCAGCCCTGACCCATCACGAGCACATGCACCGTGGGGGCACACAAGCGGGCCGCGGTGACGGTGTTCAAGGTCGCGAGTTTGAGGGTGTGGTTGTCGTGCTCTGCAATCACCAATGCGTTCATGCTGTATCTTCCTGTTTGATCTGTGGGGGTGGTTTTTTCCGTGGGGAGTGGCTGCCTTCTTGGGTGACCGTTGGCTCGGCGCCTTAAATCACCTTGGCAACGGTTTTGAGCTGGACGATGAGATCATCGACCGAGGCCACTTTGATGCCAGACTTGCGGCTCGCGGGCTCACTCACCTTCAAGGTTTGGTGGCGCGGCGTCACGTCCACGCCCAAAGCCTCGGGGGTGATCACGTCGAGAGTTTTTTTCTTGGCCTTCACGATATTGGGCAAGGTGATGAAGCGCGGCTCATTGAGCCTCAAGTCGGTCGTGACAATCGCGGGCAACTGCAGGGACAAGACCTCAGAGCCCCCATCGATCTCGCGCGTGACCTGCAAACGGTCATTCACCCACTCGACCTTGGAGGCAAAAGTGGCTTGGGGCATGCCAGCCAAAGCCGCCAGCATTTGACCGGTTTGGTTGCAGTCGTCATCGATGGCTTGTTTGCCCAAAATCACCACATCGGGCTTTTCTTTGAGCACCACGGCGTGGAGCAATTTGGCCACCGCCAGGGGCTGAAGCTCTTGGGTCGTCTCGACCAAAATGGCGCGGTCGGCGCCAATGGCCAAGGCGGTTCGCAGTGTTTCGGTGCACTGGGTCACACCACACGAGACGGCGATGATTTCAGTGGCCAGCCCTTGCTCCTTGAGCCGAACCGCCTCCTCCACGGCGATCTCATCAAAGGGATTCATGCTCATCTTGACATTGGCGGTGTCCACACCGGTTTGATCCGACTTCACCCGAACTTTGACGTTGTAATCCACGACACGCTTGACCGCGACCAAAACCTTCATGAGTCTGACTCCTCGTTGATTTTTGCTGACTGCTGTGCCTGGCGCTAGGGCGTGTGCCCAAGGCCCAGGAAGCATAAAAGTCTTATTTTAGGCGATGAAAGGCCCTCACCTCGACCCACGCCCCCCCTGTGGTCTTTCTGGTCCTCACCTGACCCCCTTTGTCCCCGGGCCGCCACGAGACGCCCCTTGAGGGTCCTCAAGTGGGCTCGAATTGCACTAGACTGGAGACTGCCCACTTCACCCCACTTCACACCCCGCTTTTGAGCGCCTTTGACCCTGCCCATGCTCGAACCTCAAGCCCTTCAGTCCATCGGCCTGACCTTGCAACTCGCTTTGACGAGCACCTTGGTGCTCTTGACCCTGGCCACGCCCTTGTCGTGGTGGTTGAGCCAAACCCAAAGTGCCTGGAAGTCCCCCATCGAAGCCCTGGTGGCTTTGCCCCTGGTGCTGCCGCCCACGGTGCTGGGGTTTTATCTCTTGCTCGCCTTGGGACCCCACGGCCCTATTGGCATGCTCACCCAGGTCCTGGGGATGGACAGCTTGGCCTTTAGTTTTGGCGGCTTGGTGCTCGGCTCGGTCATTTACTCCTTGCCGTTTGCCATCCAACCGCTCTTGCAGGCCTTTGAGCGTTTGGGGCCCAGGCCCATGGAGCTTGCCGCGACCTTGGGCGCGAGTCCTTGGGACGCGTTTTGGAGTGTCGCTTGGCCGCTCTCACGGGGCGGGTGGATGACGGCGGTGATTTTGAGTTTTGCCCACACTTTGGGGGAGTTTGGCATGGTCTTGATGATCGGGGGCAATATCCCCGGACGCACCAACGTCATCTCCACCGAGATTTACGGCCACGTTCAGGCCCTGGAGTTCGGTGAAGCCCACACCTTGGCGCTGGGGCTGTTGGGGTTTTCATTTGCCGCGCTCTGGATCCTCAACCGCTTGAGACGCGCCAACCTGGCGCCCTTGTCATGAAGGGGCCCGAGCAATTGGAGGTGTCCTTGTCCTTGCGACGCGAGGGCTTTGATCTCGAGCTCGATTTGACCCTCCCCGCGGTGGGCATCACGGTGATCTATGGGCCCTCAGGTTGCGGCAAAACCAGCCTGTTGCGATGCGTGGCGGGCTTGGAGCGCCACAGCACGGGTCGCATTGCACTGGGGGCGAGCGTCATGCAAGACAGCCAACACGCCATCCATTGGCCCGCCTGGCAGCGCCCGCTCGCCTATGTGTTTCAAGAAGCAACGCTCTTTGAACACCTCGATGTGATGGGCAATTTGCGCTTTGGCTTACAGCCCACGCGACTGCACAACAAACGCAGCCACCTCGCCAAGGACGCGGGCTGGCTCGCCCAGGCACTCTCGCCCGAGGCCGCGCTCGAACAAGCCATCGAGGTCTTGGGGCTGGCCGCCTTGATGAAGCGCCACCCCCAGCAACTCTCGGGCGGTGAGCGCCAACGCGTGGCCATCGGCCGCGCCTTGGCCACCCAACCGCGCATGATGCTGCTTGACGAACCCTTGGCGTCCTTGGACAG
>CAISQQ010000444.1 GCA_903887655.1 uncultured Burkholderiales bacterium | reverse complement strand
CAAATCTCGATCCGCGGCTTCGGTGCGCGAACGGCCTTTGGCCTCAGAGGCATCCGAGTCATCGCTGACGACATCCCTTTGACCACGCCCGACGGTCAAGGCCAAGCCTCCTCCATCAGTTTGACATCGGTGGGGCGACTCGAGGTCTTGAGTGGACCCTTGGCGCAACTCTACGGCAACTCCAGCGGCGGCGTGATCCAAACCCACACCCGTATGGCCGGGACCGAGCCCCAAGGCAGCGTGCAAACTTTCCTCGGCTCCGATGGCTTGACGCGCACCGACTGGCAAGTCAGCGAACGAATTCACCGAGTCGGCATCGTGGCCGATGTGAGCACCTTCAAGATCGGTGGCTGGCGTCAACACAGTGGCGCCGAGCGCGAACAACTCAATAGCGTCATCACCTACGACCCAGAGAAAGACACGCGCTGGAAGTTGGTCTTGAATTCATTGCAAATGCCCCATGCCCAAGACCCCTTGGGGCTCACAGGGTCTCAACTCACAACCAATCCTCAACAAGCCGGCACCAACGCTGTCCTGGACCAAACGCAAAAAAGCATCGCCCAGCATCAAGTGGGTTTGGTGCTGCAGCAGACCTTGAAGGCGGATTTGCGGCTTCAAGCCCGGGTCTACTTGGGCAGCCGAGGCAACACCCAAACCCAAGCGTCGTCGAGTGCCACAGCACCACAAACGGGCAGCTTTGTGGGTTTGCAGCGCAGCTACGACGGCGTGGGCCTGCAACTGACGGGCAAGATGCCCCAGGCCCGCTGGCCTTGGGAGTGGACGCTGGGATGGGACCATGACCGCGCCAACGAAAACCGCCAATCGGGCTCAACGCTTTACGGCACCATGGCCCCTTCTACCACCCCCTTGCAAAACCTGGCCACCAACAACGACCTCTTTGCGCAAGTCAACATCCACCTTGGCGATGACTGGACACTCACGGGCGGAGCGCGCCGAGACCAAGTGCAGATCACCAACACCAACTTGCTCGCGCCGGCCTATGGTGGGAGCTCGAGCTACACCGCCACCACCCCTGTGGTGGGACTCACCTGGCACTGGCGAGAGGATTGGAATGTGTATGGCAATGCAGGCCTCGGATTTGAAACCCCCACCACCACAGAGACGGCGTATTCCATGGTCGGCACCAGCGTGGTGGCCCAATTCAATACAGGGTTGCAAGCCGCTCGCAGCCGCCACTTTGAGGTGGGCACCAAATGGATGCCCTCAGCCAGACGATCGGTCAATGCGGCGGTGTTTTACATCACCACCCACAACGACATAGTGGCCACCACCAATGTGGCGGGTAAAAGTGTCTACCAAAACGTGGGACAAACGGGGCGTCAAGGCTTGGAGCTCGCGCTCAAGGATTTCTCCCAAGAGCACCTCCAGGTGCAAAGCGCCCTCACCCTCATGCAAGCGCAGTACAACAGTCCCTTCACCTCCAGTGCTGGCCCCATCCCAGCGGGCAACGCCATGCCAGCCATTCCTCGGCAAAGCCTTTACGCCTCTTGGAGTTGGTCACAACAGGGCCATGCACCCGCAACCAGGCCAAGCCGGCCGGGTACTGAAGTCGAACTCGATTGGAGTGCAAGATCGTCCCTGTGGGCCAATGACGCCAACACCACCCTTTTGAGCAACAACGCCTACGCCAGCGGCTACGGCACAATCGACCTCAAACTGCACGAGCGTTTCACCTGGAACGCCAACCAACTCGAGGCCTTTGTGGCGATCAACAACTTGACCAACAAGTCCTATGTCGGCTCGGTCATTGTGAACGCCTCGAGCACAGGTTATTTTGAACCAGGGCTGCCGCGCAACTGGGTGCTGGGCGTGAAGCTCAGCAGCCCCTTGTAGAGGGGGGTGCGTTGTTTGTGCCAGACCTGGTGAGCGCTTGGGAGTGGATTGGCATTCACCCCAACTTGGAGGTGGTGAGCCCACACCCACACCCACACCCACACCCACACCCAAGCCCAAGCAACCCTGAGGGTCACGGCCATCTGATACAGTGTTGCACACACGCTGGTTGACCCTGGCTCAACTGGGCTCTCCAAAGTCCTTCAACCCTAGTCTCCACCTCACCCCCCATGAAAACAGTTCAACTCGGCACTTCAGCGCTCCACGTCTCCCCCATTTGCCTAGGCACCATGACCTTTGGCGAGCAAGTCAACGAGGCCGATGCGCACGCGATTTTGGACCACGCCATCGAGCGAGGCATCAATTTTTTTGACACCGCTGAAATTTACTCCGTGCCCACCAAGGCCGAGACCTTCAACCTCACTGAAAACATCATCGGCCGCTGGTTGCACCAGCACCGCAGCCGGCGCGACAAGATGCTCATTGCCACCAAAGTGGCGGGACCCTCACGCGGCATGCCCTGGGTGCGCGGGGGCAGTGCCAACCTCACCGCCCAAGACATCGAAGCGGCCTGCCACGGGAGCTTAAAGCGTCTGCACATCGAGTGCATCGATTTGTACCAACTTCACTGGCCCGTGCGCCATGTCCCAGCCTTTGGCATCCGGGACTTTGACCCCAAGATGCTTGACGCCTCCACCTCCAGCATCCACGAACAACTCGAGGCCTTGGGCCGACTGGTGAAGGCGGGCAAAGTCCGCGCTGTGGGCTTGTCCAATGAAACGCCCTACGGCTTGGGCGAGTTCATCAAAATGTCTGAGCTGCACGGTCTGCCCAGAGT
>CAISQQ010000443.1 GCA_903887655.1 uncultured Burkholderiales bacterium | reverse complement strand
GGTGCGGCCTTGCAAAGCGCCAATTTGGCGCTGGCCCTCGAACTGGGCAAAACGGTGAGCCTGGAAGGTTTTGCCATGGGTGCACCACCCAGCAGCTTCAACGACAACTTATGGCCGTCAAAAAACCCTCGCTCTGCGGCCAAGCCATTGAAGGCTTGGCACTCAAAACGACCCAATACCTTGGGGCTTGGCCCAGGTGGTGAGCAACGCTTGGACTTCAGTACCTAAGACCATGCTGAGCTGAACCTTGTGACTGAAACCCACTCAAAGGCCTGGCTCAGCCGAGCTGGACCCACCCCCTATCGTCACGCTCCCAAGCTTGATTGAAGCGTTGTTCTATACTGGAATGCGACTCACACTCAATTCAAAACAAGGCGAACACAATGTGCAGATGGATGGCCTACGGTGGACCAGAAATTTACTTGAAGGACGTCTTGTTTGATCAAGAAAATTCCTTGATCAAGCAAAGCCTCTCGGCCAAAGAATCCCAATGGACGACCAATGGGGATGGTTTTGGTGTTGCTTGGTATGGGCACCGAAACACGCCTGGGGTCTTCAAAGACATCTTGCCGGCTTGGAACGACAGCAATTTGCTCTCCTTGGCCCAACAAATTGAGTCTCGCCTCTTTTTTGCCCACGTGCGTGCCTCCAGTGGCACCAGTGTTTCGCGCAACAACTGCCACCCGTTCAATGTCCATGAGTGGGCCTTCATGCACAATGGACAAATTGGGGCTTGGTCCCAATTGCGCCAATCGGTCGAGTCGCTCATCAGCCCCGAACTCTATGAGCACCGACAAGGCACGACCGACAGCGAAGCTTTGTTTCTCTTGGCCATGACACTGGGCATGGAGGACAACCCGCCCCGCGCCATGAACCTCGCACTCGGGCACATCGTCAAGCTCATGGCGCAGCACCACATCTCTGAGCCCCTGCGGCTATCGGCAGCTTGCTCCAATGGCCAACAGATCTGGGGCTTTCGCTTCTCGAGCGACCACCAGTCCCCCAGTCTTTATTACGGCACACCCACCACCCACGCGAAGAAACACTTTCAAGGACAAATCAACACCATTGCCTCTGAACCCCTCGATGACCAAGCGTCCCACTGGTGCCCAGTGCCTGAGAACACAGGACTCGTGTGGACCCAAGGCCGCATCGAGACCTTTGCCATCACCCCAGGAGGTTGATTCAACAAGGCGACAATTGAGGGGGATCAAGCTGGGCAGTAAACTGGGCGTCAACTGTAAGCCTAGACACGGCCGCCTTGCCCCCTTGATCTCAAGCCTCGTGTTTGAGCGTGGCCGCTAGGCGGTGCACGCACAAATAGGCCACCAACGCGGTGCCCATGCTCACCATGAAGGTGCTCTGAAGACCCCATTGCTGACTGAGCACGGCCCCACCCAAGCCGCCCACCACGCCGGTGAGACCATAGCCCACGATGGAGTAAAGGGCCTGTCCGCGGGCCCTCAAGTGGGTGGAGAAGTGCTCATTGAGCCACGTCATGCACACCGTGTGGTGCACTGCAAAGGTCAAACCGTGGAGCATTTGCGCCACCACCAACAGCGCCCACTCCCCCGAGCCCCAAGCTGTGAGCGCCATGCGCAGCACCATCCCGGCCGTGCAAACTTGCAACCAGCCCAAGGTGCGCAGCCGATGAAACCAAGCACTTTGGGTATAAAAGACCCCAATCTCCACCACCACCCCCAAGCCCCAAAAAAGGCCGATGGTGGTTTTGCTGTAGCCCAATTGATCCAAATACAGCGAGAGATAAAAATAGATGCACATGTGCGAGAGCACATGAAAAAACATCGTCAAAAAAAACCAGCGATTGTGGGGCTTGAACACAATTTGCAGCATCGATTCCCCAGACGAATGTAAGTGCACACTCTCTTTGTTATTGGGAATCAACCAAGCGCCTGCATTGACGGCCAGCAAGGTGAGCGCCGCCCAACCCACAAAGTCATCCAATCCATACTGTTCAAACCAAAAGCCAGCCAAACACACGGTGATCAAAAACCCGAGCGAACCGCACAAACGCACACGGCCATAGCGTTTGGCATCAAAGCTGCCGTCACGGCTGACCCAGTGCGAGAGGGCCGCTTCGGTCATGGGCATCATGGCGCTGGTGTGGATGAACATGATCAACAACAGTCCCGCCAAGAGCGAGAGACTGGCGTCGCGCATGAAGACACTACAAATGAGAGCCACCCCCGCACAAAAACGCAACAACCAGACTCGCTCACCCGTGTGGTCACTCAGCCAGCCCCAGCCGTAGGGCGCAAAAATGCGCGTGAACGATTGCATCGAGGCCATGAGACCGATGACCACCAGGCTCGCCCCTTGGGACTTGAGCCACAAGGACAAATAGGGATTAAAAAAGCCAATGTGCGCGAAATAACTCGCCGACAGGCAAGCAAAGGCCAGCAAGGGCGAGGGGCGAACAAATCGTTTCACGGGCGAATCACGCTAGCCCATCGTTGGGGGTGAGGCGCACGCCCGAGCGGCTCGTGAAGCGAGTGGGCCACTGGGCACCAAGCCACGCCAAGCTGCCTCAGGCCTGCGCGGCAATGGCCGCAAACGGCTTGATCACATCGCCGCATTGGGCTCGGTGTCTGAGCGCGTGCTCCATCACCACCAAGGCCAACAAGGCCTCGGCAATGGGCGCTGCACGGATACCCACACAAGGATCGTGTCGCCCTTTGGTGATGACACTGGTGGGCTGCAAGTCTTGATCAATCGAGTCCTTGGGGATCAAGATGGAACTCGTGGGCTTGATGGCCACATTGACTTCCAAGTCCTGCCCCGTGCTGATGCCACCAAGGACACCACCCGCATGGTTGCTCAAAAAACCCGCCGCTGTCATGGCGTCGCCATGAAAGGAGCCCAATTGCGAGACGCTCTCAAAGCCCGAGCCCATCTCAACGCCCTTGACGGCATTGAGCCCCATCATCGCCCAAGCGATGTCGGCATCAAGTTTGTCAAACAAGGGCGCCCCCAAGCCCACCGGCATGTGCTGGGCCGTGACTCGAATCTTGGCGCCACACGAGTCGCCTGACTTTCGCAGTTGATCCATGTACGCCTCCAAGGCCGAGACGTCGGCAATGGGCGCAAAAAATGGGTTGTTCGCCACATGGCTCCAATCCTCAAAGGCAATGGGGTGGGCGCCAATTTGGGTCATGCAAGCCTGAAAGGTGATGCCGTACTGAGCGTGCAACCATTTTTTAGCGACAGCCCCAGCAGCCACCATGGGTGCGGTGAGCCTGGCCGATGAACGCCCACCCCCGCGCGGATCGCGAAAGCCGTACTTTTGTGTGTAGGTGTAGTCTGCATGCCCAGGCC
Organism: uncultured Burkholderiales bacterium; assembly: GCA_903887655.1. GTDB lineage: Bacteria > Pseudomonadota > Gammaproteobacteria > Burkholderiales > Burkholderiaceae_C > Limnohabitans. The sequence goes on along the minus strand of CAISQQ010000443.1, from coordinate 2,820 downwards.
TGAAGGTTTGCGTGATGCCGCTGTAATCCTTGCTGCGCTGATCGGTGTTGGGAATGAGCAAGGCAATGGGTGTGCCCGTGGTTTTGCCCTCAAAAACACCCGAGAGGATTTGCACCAAATCGGTTTCTTGGCGCTGCGTCACAAAGCGACTGGTACCCGGGCGGCGGCGATCCAAGTCGGGCTGGATATCGGCCTCACTCAAGGGCAGCCCTGGCGGGCAGCCATCGATCACACAGCCAATGGCCACACCGTGGGACTCACCAAAGTTGGTCACGGCAAAGAGTTGTCCAAAAGTATTTGCGCTCATAGACCTCTATTATCTATGAGACTGGGCTTGAGGCCACTTGGCCTGCATCTATTTAATGGCCACCACCCGAGTCTTTGCGGGTGAGGCCAGTCACGCCATTTTCCTCTGGCCAATCGCGGATATAGGCCTTGAGCAGGGTGTTTTCGAAATTTTGGCTGTCCACCACGGTCTTGGCCACATCGTAAAAGCTGATCACCCCCAAGAGCGCGCGCTCACTGATCACCGGCATGTAGCGCGCGTGGTGCTCCAGCATCATGCGCCGCACTTCGTCCAAGGCGGTCTCGGGTGTGCAAGTGAGCGGCGAGTCGTCCATGACGGTTCTGGCATGCATGGTGGCAAAACTGGACGGGTGTTGGACCACGCACTCAATCACCTCGCGAAAGGTGAGCATGCCCACCAACTCGTCGAACTCCATCACCACCACGGAGCCAATGTCCTTTTGCGCCATCATGGCCAGTGCTTTGGGCAATTCATCTTGCACATCCACCGAGTAGATGGTGTTGCCTTTGATTTTTAAAATATCACTGACTTTCATGCTCGAACTCCTTTTTTGCTTGCCCAAATGCTCAGAGCATAAAGCCCCAGGGCCGAACCGGTCTTGATGAGGCTCAAATGTGCACTGCGGACCCAGCGCTGAGACCCCCCCCAGCCTTGTGCACTTTGGGGGGCGATGTCCACCCATGCGTGTCAGTGTATCGAAGGCGAGAATCTTTGAAACCTCGTGTATTCACCTAGTTGCCCTCAAGGGGCAGGACTTGGGAAGTCTTGCATCGGTCTTGTCTCAGGAGAACGGCCAAACGCTTCTTGCAAACTCACCCGACCCCAGGCTTGGTACACCGGCGCACTCAACGCCTCTTCTTGCAGCAAAAATCGCGACAGCAAGGGCAACACCGGGGTGCGACCAGGATCAATCAAAATCACCCACCGCGGCTGCCTGAGCGCTTCTTCATCAAGCGTGGCCACCCAATCGAGCTCGATCAAATGGCCCATCACTTCCTCCAAGACCAAAGGGTCCACACGGAGCGACCGAGCCAGGCCCAGGCGATCGAGCCCTTTGCCTGGGCTTTGGCGCCAGTGCTCCAGGGCTGCCAAACTCTCCAAGGCGAGTTGAAACCCAAAACCTGGCACCTCGCTGTCTCGAAGCACCGGACCGCTCAAACTCGGCAGTGCGGACACAAAAACCGCCCCGCTCAAGATGATGAGCCAAGTCAGATACATCCAGAGTAAAAAAATCGGCAAGGTGGCAAAGGCGCCATAGATCATGGACACCGCCGGAATACTCTTCAAATACCAGGTCAAAGCGTGGCGCGCCACCTCTGTCGCCGTGGTGACCCACAAGCCCCCCATCAAGGCATGCGAATATTTCACGGGGGTGTTGGGCACATAGCGGTAGAGTGCACTGATCCCCAAGACCCACATGAAAAACTCCAAGCTGTTGATCAGCCACTCCAACAGACCAAAGCCCTCTCCAATCCAGGTGCGTGACAACGTGCTCACATAAAACAAGGACACACCCCCAGGCCAAGCACCAAGGGCCCCAAGGTCATGACCGACCAGTACAGCAAAATTCGCTGCTGGAGGGCTCTTTTTTGATGATTGTGCCAAATGGCGTTCAAGCTTTTGTCAATGGTGTAGACCAAACTCAAGGCCGAGACCACCAAGACCGCAAAACCCACCCAACCCAAGCGCGAGGCTTTGCTAGAGAACTGGGTCAAATAGCCCAAAACTTGTCTTGAAATACTCTCCGGGATCAAGCTCTGCACGAGCCAGTGCTCCAGCACTTGTTGGAATTGTTTAAAAAGTGGAAATACCGTGAAAACCGCCAAAATCACGGTCAAAAACGGCACCAAGGCCATGGTCGACGTGAAGGTGAGACTGCCGGCGGTTTTGGCCAAATGTTCGCGCTGCAATCTCACGAGCAAGTCCGAGCCCAGCCGGCGCCAATCCACCGCTTGCAAAGCGGTCCAAAAGCCAAAAAAAGGCTGAAAAAAGGCCAACGTCATCTTGTTCATGGCCGCTATGATGCCATTGTTTCAAAACCCCGTGCTATTGGCCCTAACAATACCGCCAACCCGAGCGATTGAACAAAACACCGGATAATAAGCGCATGAACTTGCAACCCCCAGCGATTGAACCAACCCAAGAGGTGAGGTTCACCCAAAACGCGGCCCTCATCAGCCTCCTACTCTTGATTGTCCTCAGTGTTGCCTGGGAGTGGTCTTGGGCACCGCTCAAGCCTGGCGGCAGTTGGCTGGCTCTGAAAGCCTTGCCTTTGCTCTTTGCTCTACCAGGGCTACTCAAGCGCCGCCTCTACACTTACCGTTGGATCAGTCTCGTGGTGTGGCTTTACTTCATCGAAGGCGTGGTGAGGGCCTACAGCGACAAGGGTGACTCGGCGCATTTGGCCGCCCTTGAGACCGCCCTCAGTGTGCTGCTCTTCATGGCCTGTGCGGGTCACGTGCGCGCGCGCTTCAAAGCCTCCTTGGCAAGCGTTGACACCGCCCCCCCCGGGG